>DATFMX010000126.1:0-17034 GCA_035266685.1 Solirubrobacterales bacterium | reverse complement strand
TGGGTCGGCGCTCGAGTACACGGTCAAGCCGAATCCACGCTTCTTGCCCTATGCCGAAGAGGGGATGGAGGCGGCCAGGACTGTGCTAGTCGGCTCTCGGCATACGGCTGAGTCGCTTTGGGAGGCGCTTCCGGGCGTTGCGGGGCTTCGCCAGAAGACTCGATTGGGGCCACCTGGCGTCGACACTGAGGTCTTTGGCCCGCGGGTCCTGTCGCGGCAGGAGGGGGGGTTAGCGGCCTCAACTGGCCGAACCCCCCCTCCTACCGCGCCACCCGCGGGTGGGGAGTCTGGGGTTGTGTTTGTCGGGAAGTTGATCGTCTCTAAGGGAGTGGATCTACTGATCGCCGCTTGGCCGTTGGTTCGGGCGGAGCATCCGGGAGCTCGGCTCGTCATAGCTGGGTACGGGGCCTTTGAGTCCGGTCTCAGGCGGTTGGTGGACGCCCTCGATGAGGGGGCGCTGGATATTGCGCAGGAGATCGCTGAGGCGGGGAGGGGGCTCGAGGGCGGAACTGCCGAGCCGCTGACGATTCTGGGGGGCTTTCTGGCGGATTTGCCGGCTGACTACATGGATGTGGCCAGGGGCATGGCTAGCTCGGTCGAGTTCATCGGCAGGCTGGAGCACGATGAGGTTGCTGAGCTTCTGCCTGGGATGGAGGCGCTTGTTATGCCTAGCACCTTTCCGGAGGCGTTTGGAATGGTGGCGGCGGAGGCGGCTGCCTGTGGGGTCTTGCCTGTGTCCGCGGGGCACTCCGGGATGCGGGAGGTTTCTCGGGGGCTGGCTCGGACGTTGCCCGAGGAGGCCGCCGGGCTAGTCTCGTTCCCGGTCGAGGAGGGGGCCGTTGAGGCGATCGCCGGGCGGCTGAACGCTTGGCTGGAGCTGCCAGAGGCCAGGCGGGTCGAGGCTCGGGAGGCCCTCGTGGCTACCGCTCGTCGGCTCTGGAGCTGGGAGGGAGTGGCCCGCGGCGTCCTCGCCGCGTCGACCGGCGAGGGGGCGGAAAACCTCCCGCCGCCGCTTCAATAGAATGCCCGCCGCCTCATGTACGGTCGCCTGCCGATAGTCAAGATGCTTGCTGCCACCGTCGCGCTCGCCGCGGCGATCTCCGCAGTGATGCTTTCGATCAATTGGAACGGCCAGGAGGCCTCGACGGCGGCGCCCAAGATCGACGAGCTGCTCAACGTGATGATCGTCCTCTCGTCATTCGTCTTCGCGCTGGTCATGGTGATGCTCTTCTACGCGCTGTGGAAATTCAAAGCCAAACCGGGCGACGAATCCGACGGCGAGCCGATCCACGGCAACACGCGGCTCGAGGTCGCCTGGACGCTGATCCCGACCGTGATTGTGCTCTTCGCGGCCGGTTACAGCTGGTCGGTGCTCAACGACATCGAAAAGACCGAAGGCCAGCCGATGACGGTCGACGTCTTCTCCCAGCAATTTGCCTGGAGCTTCGGCTACCCCGGCAAGGGCAACAAGTTCGTCGAGGGCGAGCTGCACGTGCCGGTCAACCGCCAGGTCAAGTTCAAGATGCACTCCCAGGATGTGATCCACTCCTTCTGGGTGCCCGAGTGGCGGGTCAAGAAAGACAACGTCCCCGGGATCACGACGACCGCCACGGTGACGCCGGACAAGGTCGGCACCTATCAGCTGATCTGCACCGAGCTCTGTGGCTTTGGCCACGCCTCGATGCGGGCGACAGTCGTCGTCGAGCCGCCGGCCCAGTTCCGCAAATGGGTCGCCGGGCTGAAGGAAACGGTGCCGCCCGCCTACATGGAGTCGATCCGCCAGGACACCGAAACCAACCCGGTCGAACCCGTCGGGGCGGGCGGGGCATAATGGAGGCGAGCTGCTGATGACCGCTGCGATCAGGCAACCGGGATGGATTCGGGGCGCGCTCGGCGCGCTGTTCGGCGCTGCCTTCGGACTCGGGCTGGTCGTCGCCCTGCGCGCGGTCTCCGGGCTGGAAATCTGGCAGACCGAGCAGACCGGCTACCCGCATGTCGTCGTGCCGCTGGTGACCGGCCCGCTCGGCTTCCTGCTCGGCTTCGGCTGCTTCGACTACTGGCTGCGCTGGGCCGTCGGCATGCCGACGATCCCCGACGACCACTCGCAGCACGGCGCCAAGAGCTGGAAGGACTACTTCCGCTTCAACACCGACCACAAGGTGATCGGCATCCAGTACGTCTGCACCACCTTCTTCTTCTTCTTCGTCGGCGGCCTGATGGCGATGCTGATCCGCGCTGAGCTGGCGCAGCCGGGCACCCAGATCGTCGACGCCGCGACCTTCAACAGCCTCTTCTCGACCCACGCTGTGCTGATGATCTTCGTCTTCGTCATTCCGGTCTTCGCCGGCCTCGCCAACTACGTGCTGCCGCTGATGATCGGCGCCCCCGACATGGCCTTCCCGCGGCTCAACGCGCTCAGCTTCTGGATGCTGCCGCTGGCCGGGCTGTTGTTCGTCGGCAGCTTCCTCGCCCCCGGCGGCGCCTTCGACGCCGGCTGGACCGGCTACGCGCCGCTCTCCACCGGGGCGCCGCTGGGCCAGTCGTTCTTCAACCTCGGCGTGCAGTTCGCCGGCGCCTCCTCGATCGCCACCGCGCTCAACTTCCTCGTGACGATCATCACCATGCGCGCGCCCGGGATGACCTTCTGGCGCATGCCGCTGCTCGTCTGGGCGAACCTCTCGACCTCGCTGCTGGTCGTCGCCGCGACCCCGTTCGTCGCCGGCGCCCAGTTCATGGTCCTCTTCGACCGCGTGCTAGGTACCCAGTTCTTCCAGTTCGCCGGTGGCGGCGATGTGATCAGCTACCAGCACATCTTCTGGTTCTACTCGCACCCGGCCGTCTACATCATGATGCTGCCGGGCTTCGGGATCATCTCCGAGGTCATCTCGACCCACGCCCGCAAACCGATCTTCGGCTACCGGCTGATGGCGCTGGCGCTGATCGGGATCGTCGTGCTCAGCTACTCGGTCTGGGCGCACCACATGTTCGTCGCCGGCATGTTCAGCTGGCTGCGCGTGCCGATGATGATCACGACGCTGCTGATCGCGGTGCCGACCGGGATCAAGATCTTCTCCTGGCTGGGGACGCTCTACTTCGGCAAGATCCACACCTATTCGACCGCGATGCTGTTCGCGCTCGCCTTCATCGTCACCTTCACGGTCGGCGGCATCAGCGGCGTGATGCTGGGCATGGTGCCGCTCGACATCCATGTCTCCGACACCTACTTCATTGTCGCCCACATCCACTTCGTGCTCTTCGGCGGCTCGGTCTTCACGATCTTCGCCGGTGTCTACCACTGGTTCCCGAAGATGACCGGGCGGATGTACGACGAGAAGCTCGGCCGGGTCCACTTCTGGGGCACCGTGGTCGGCACCTGGGGGACGTTCATCCCGATGCACTGGGTCGGCATGGACGGGATGCCCCGCCGCGTCGCCGACTACGCGACCCAGTTCGGCAACTGGAACCTGCTGATCAGCGTCTGCGCCTTCTTCCTCGGCGCCGTCCAGCTCGTCTTCCTCTACAACATGATCGTCAGCTGGCGCTTCGGGCCGCGCGCCGAGGCCAATCCCTGGCGCGCCAACTCGATCGAGTGGCAGGTCTCCTCGCCGCCGCCGATCTTCAACTTCGACGAGATCCCGCGCGTCGTCGGCGGGCCGTACGAGTTCGGCGTGCCCGGCGCCCGCCACGCGATCATGCCCGGCGAAACCGCCGATGTGGCGGAACCCGAGCCCTCAGTGGTGGGCCAGGCGTGAGCGGCGAGGCAACCGAGGCAAAGCCCCTGCTCGTCTTCCTCAACGAGGTGGCGGGCGGGCGCAAGCTGCTGCAGGCCGTGAAGGAGCGCGCCGCCGGCGTCCCCTTCGTCGCCGTCGCGGCGCCGCAGAACCAGCCGGCGGTCGGTCAGCTGATCGACAGCGGCGAGCTGCGCGACGCGGCCCGCGCCCGGGTCGAGGTGACGATGTCGGTGCTCTCCGAGTACGGGCTCGAATCGGTCGGCGAGGTGATGGACCGCGACCCGGCGCTGGCGCTCGACGACGCGGTGCGCGCCCACGAGCCGGGCGAGGTGCTGCTCTCCTGCCTCTACGAGACCCGCTTCGGGATCGCCCGCAAGGACCTGGTCGAGTGGGCTCGCGACCGCTTCGAGCCGGATGTCGCGGTGACCCACATCCCGGTGCGGATCGAAGACGACGCGATCCGCTGGGACCTCAACCACAAGCTCGTCGTCGCGACGCAGACCGTCGCCGCGCCGGACCTGATCGCGCGGCTCAAGGACGACGCCGCCCAGCGCCCACACCGCTACACGATCGTCTGCCCGCGCACCGAGGACGTCTCGGAGCCGGAAATCGTCCGCGACCTGGCCTCGACCCTGGCCGAGCTCTACAGGGCCGACGTCGACGCCACCGGCCAGCCGATGAGCCCCGACCCCTTCCACGCCGTGCAGAACGCGATCGAGCACTACCGCGTCGACGAGGTGCTGATCTCGACCTTCGCCGGCGAGGCGTCGCACTGGCTAGACGAGGACCTCGTCGGGCGGACCCGTGAGATAACCGACAAGCCGGTCGAGCACCTCGAGGTGGGCCGGCCCGCCGAGGCGGTCGCCGCCGCCGTGGCGGAGGGAGGGGAGTCCTGATGGAGAGCGCGACCGTCGCCGTCGGCCACGCCCACGAGGAGCACCACGGCCCGCCCGAGGCCAACCAGAGCTCGCGGATCGACAAACAGACGCTGGGCATCCTGCTCTTCATCGTCTCCGAGGTGATGCTGTTCGGGGCGTTCTTCGCCTCCTACTTCTTCCTCCGCGTTGTCGTCCACCCGCCGACCTGGCCGCCGCAGCCGTACGAACTGCCGGTCGCGGTGGCGGGCGTCAACACGGCGATCCTCGTCTCCTCGAGCTTCACGATCCACTACGCCCTGGAGGCGATTCGCCGCGGCAACAAGAAGGGGCTGAAACTCGGCCTCGTGCTCACCTGGCTGCTCGGCGCGACCTTCCTCTTCATCCAGATCAACGAGTACGTACACATCGGCTTCAGCGCCCGCGACCTCGCCTTCGGCTCGATCTTCTACGGCCTCACCGGCCTGCACGGCGCCCATGTCTTCGTCGGCCTCTGCCTGCTCAGCTTCGCCACGATCCGCGCCTTCCGCGGCCACTTCGGCCCCAAGGCCGACGACCACCTAGGCGTCGAGGTGCCCGGCATCTACTGGCACTTCGTAGATGTGATGTGGCTGATCGTCTATACGGCCGTCTACATCCTTTAGAGCGGCCCGAGGCGCCGCCCGGACGATGCGCATCTCCGAGCAGGCGGTCTTCCGCTGGGTCGTGATCGTGGCAATCGCCGCCGCGTCGATCGCCGCGCTGACCCTCTTGACTACGCCGCTGGCTGGGGCGCTTTGGGCGCTGGCCCTGGTTCTTGCCGGGGCGTGGCACGCGTATCGTTGGTGGCGGGGCCGTGACGCGGCTGCAGGCGACCCGCGGTAGCGACGGTCCAGAGCATCGCCAGCCAGGTGACGGTGGCGAGGGCCACATGGACCCAGACGAGCTCGCCGGGGAGCTTCAGCCACCACTGGACGCCGCCCACGACGCCCTGTAGGGCGAGCAGGGCGATCACGGCGGTAAGGGGTCGGATCGCGCGTCCGTCGCCGCCAGGGCGGCGCAGGAGGAGCCAGACGGCTATCGCCGCGAGGCCGAAGACGGTGGCGATCACGGCGTGGCGCTGGACGACCCATTCGAGCGTCCCGCCTCCCTCGAAGGTGAAGCGGTGGACGAGCTGGCCGGCGTGGGCGCCGGCGTGGGGGCCGGCGGCGGTGGCGATCGTGCCGGCGAGGATCGTCAGCTGCCCCACGGGAATCAGCGCCCGCACCGCCCAGACGCCGAGCCGGTCCTCGGAGCGCCGCCGCTCCCACGGCTCGTAGCGCGCGCACCAGGCGAGTGCGAAGGAGGCGTCGAGCAGCAGCATCGAGAGGATGAAGTGGCTCATCACCAGGCCGGGGGCGAGGTGGTAGCGGACGACGAGCCCGCCGAGGATCGCCTGGCCGATCACGCCCAGCGGCAGCAGCGCCCCGAACAGCGCCAGGTGGCCGCGGAACGGCCTGCGAAACCAGGCGAGCACGCTGGCGGCGATCACCGCGAAGCCGACGAAGCCGGTGAGCAGGCGGTTGCCGTACTCGATCACCGCGTGGCTTTCCAGCGGAGGCGCGGTGCCGCCGTAGCACTTGGGCCAGTCCGGGCAGCCGAGGCCCGAGCCGGTCAGCCGCACGCCCGCCCCGGTGAGCACGATCAGCGCAAGCGCGCCGAGGGCGACCAGGGCGACCTTGGCATAGAGGCCCGGAGAGACCTCGAAGCGGTCTGTCAGACGGGTCCGCACGGTTGCGACATCATCGCAAGCGACGGTGCCGGCGCCGTCAGTTGCTCGGTCCGCCTACGTCGTTTTCCTCGCCGCCGGGCCCCTCGGGCTTGCTGCCCCCGGCGGGCGTGTTTTCGATCAGGTACTGGATCAGGTCTTCGAGTTCTTTCGGCGTCAGCGATTCGCCGTAGTTCTGCGGCATCACGTTGGCGGGAAAGCCTTCGGCGATCTCGGCGTTGGGATCGACGATCATCTCTTCGACCCCGGCGAAATTGTCGTCGGGCGCCAGGTATTCGTTCAGGTTGGGCCCGGTGACCCCGCCCGAGTTCGCTGCGGCGAGCGTGTGGCAGCCACCGCAGCCGTTGTTGGCGAAGACCTGGGCGCCGGGACCGCCCGGCACCTTCGGCGGTTCGGCGCCGGGCACGCCCGCCCACATGCCGACGTAGGCGGCGACGTCCTCGAGGTCCTGGCCGCTGACGATGTCTGCCGGCATCGAGTTGTTGGAGCTGTTCGTGCTCGGCCGCGGGTTCTCGACCTGGGGGATGACGATCCCTTCGATCGTGCTGTCGGTCTCGCCGGCGGCGCGCGCGGCACCGAAGGCGTCGTCGAGGTTCGGCCCGATCTGCGCCGTGGTCCCGGCCTGCGCCATTTCGTGGCAGACGCCGCACTTCTGGATGAACAGCGTGCGGCCACGCTGCACATCGGCAGTCGTCGTGCCGCAGCCGGAGGAGGCGACGGCGAGGGCCGCGAGGGCGGCGAGCGCCAGTAGGGCGCGGATCGAGTTGGTGGGCTTGGGGATCGTCATACGGGGCGGAGCGCGGCGGAGTCTATATGTCGGCGACGCGTCATTCGTGCCTGACCGCAACCGCGCCGTGGGGTAGGCTTGAGGCGAATCGCACGAGGTGCTCCAACCACCCGCGAACGGCGAAGGAGGGCGGCGAAGATGCAGGTCAGGGACGGGATGTCAGAGGTCGTGCTGACGCTTGGGACGTCGCATACGCTGCGCGATGCGGCGGCGAAGATGACCGAGCGCGGCATCGGCGCCGCGCTGGTCAACGACGACGGGCAGCCGGTGCCGTGCATCGTCACCGAGCGCGACATCCTCAACTCGCTCGGCCGCGGCGAGGACCCCGATTCCGAGCCGGTCTCTGCGCACATGAGCGAGGGCGTCGTCTCCGCCTCGCCGGAGTGGAGCCTCGAGCACGCGGCGGCGGAGATGTCGACCCGCGGCATCCGCCACCTGGTCGTCTTCGAGGACGGCGACGTGATCGGCGTGCTCTCGATGCGCGACATAGTCAGGTGCTGGACTGCCACCGGCGCTACCTCGGGGATGTCGCCCGACTGATCAGCCCTGCGGCGGGCTGATCGTCTCCACGGGGAGCACGGCGCTGCGCGCGTGCTGCTTGCGCGGCAGGCGGAAGTAGCCACCGGTGGCGCTGCGGATCATCGCCCGCAGGGCGAAGAGCAGGATGACGAGGCCGATGATCGAGTAGATCCAGCCGCGCACCATGAAGCCCTCGGCGAAGATCCCGCAGACTGCGCCGACGGCGCCGAGGGCGAAGAAGGCCGGCGCCCAGGAGGGGCGCGACGGGTAGACCAGCTCGCCGGGCTCGGGGATCTCGCGGTGCTCGCTCATCAGGAGGCGATGTAGAGGGTGGCGGCGACGAAGCAGAGGGCGAAGATCGCCGCGGCGATCCCGCCGGCCAGCAGGCCCGCCGTCATGTCTCGTCTGGAAGTCTCGCGATCCACGAGGCGGATTTCTATCAGCCCAGGCGGGCGGCGGGCCGTCTACCCGAGCCGCGCGTCGATCGCCATCGAGCCGAAGAGCAGCGCCAGGTAGGCGAGCGAGAAGAGGTAGGTGCGCAGCGCCCAGCGGCGGTCGGCGCTGCGCAGCAGCCGCACGGCGCAGTAGATGAAGGCGGCGCCGAGCGTCATCGAGGCGAACAGGTAGGGAAGGCCGAAGCCGCCGGCGCAGAAGGGCAGCTGCGTCACCGCGTAGAGCAGCACGGTGTAGAGGAGGATCTGGCGGCGCGTCTCCTGCTCGCCGCGGACGACGGGCAGCATCGGCACGCCCGCCTTCGCGTACTCGTCCTTCATCAGCAGCGAGAGCGCCCAGAAATGCGGCGGGGTCCAGAAGAAGACGATCGCGAAGAGGAAGAGCGCGGTGCCGCTGAGCCCGCCGGTGACCGCCGCCCAGGCGACCAGCGGCGGCATCGCCCCGGCGGCGCCGCCGATCACGATGTTCTGCGGCGTCGTGCGCTTCAGCCACAGGGTGTAGACGAAGACGTAGCCGGCGAAGCCGGCGAAGGAGAGGGTCGCGGCGAGCGGGTTGACCGCGCTCGCCAGCAGGGTGAAGGAGCAGAGCTCGAGCAGCGTGCCGAAGCCGATCGCCGCCCGCGGGGAGATCCGCCCCGAGGCCACGGGCCGGTCGGCGGTGCGGGCCATCGTGCGGTCGATGTCGCGGTCGACGGCGTGGTTGACGGCGCCGGCGCCGCCGGCCGAGAGGGCGCCGCCGATGCAGGTCAGCAGCACCAGCCCCAGCGAGGGGTCGCCGGCCACGTACATCGTCGTCACCGTGGTGAAGAGCAGCAGCGACTGCACCTTCGGCTTGGTCAGCGTGACCAGGTCCCGCAACAGCGAAGGCGCGGCCGTACGCTGCCCGATCGCAGCCGTCTGGGCGCCGCTCATCGGAAAATCACAGGGTCAGACTACCGGCTGGCGATCACGGTCAGGCTGCTCTTCGCGAGCGCTGCGATGCGTGATCGCGGCGCGGATGTCGCGCATCGGCCGGGCGCTCCGCACATCGGGCGGCAGGTCGAAGTTGTGCGGCTCCGGTGGCGAGAGCGCGAACCACTCGAGCGAGTCGGCGCCCCAGGCGTCGTGCCCGGCCGGTTGGCCGCCCTCGCGGCTGAGGATCGCGTTGGCGAGCGTCATGAAGATCCCCGCGGCGAGCACGAAGGCGCCGATCGTCGCGATCAGGTTGTAGGCGTCGAGGCCGTTGCCGCCGAAGAACTCGTAGGCGTCGATCACCTGGTCCTTCCCGCCGCCGGCGAGGAACAGCGGCACGAAGGCGAGGAGGATTCCGATCGCCATCGTCCAGAAGGAGAAGCGGGCGAGCGTCTCGCCCATCGTGCGGCCGGTCATCTTCGGGAACCACCAGTGCAGCGCCGCGAAACCGCCGAAGACGGCGCCGCCGACGAGCGCGAAGTGGGTCGCGGCGGTGCTGTCGGTCGTGTGCTGGAGGCGCCAGCCGGCGGCGACCATGGCGTGGCTCATCTCCGAGACGAGGCCGATGACGATCGCGACGATCGCCCCGGCGGCGAAGAGCAGCGGCGCGCGCATGCGGACCGCGCCGCTGGTCAGGGTCGCGATCAGGTTGAAGAGGACGAGGCCGAAGGGGACGATCAGGGCGAGCGACATGACCATCGCGAAGTACATCCAGCCGAGCCCGATCGGCGCGGTGTACATGTTCTGCATCCAGGCGAGCGTGCCGAGCACGGCGATCGCCACCAGCGAGCCGATCACCGCGTTGCGGTTGAACAGCGGTTTGCGCGCCAGCGCCGGCATGATCTCGGCGATCGCGCCGAGCGCGAAGATCAGGATCAGCATGTAGGCGCCGGTGTAGAAGATCCAGCTGAGGTGCTGCCAGAGCAGCGGCGAGCCGCCGGCGTCGCCGGCGAAGAAGATCCCTTCGAAGTTGCGGTCGATCATCAGCATCGTGATCGCGGCCAGCATCACGGCGCCGATCGCGATCGTCAGCCAGGCGGAGATCGCCGCCGCCCAGGAGAAGACCGGCAGTCGCCGCCAGGCCATGCCGGGGGCGCGCAGGCGGCGCAGCGTCGCCACCAGATCGACCGCGATCAGGACGAAGCCGAGCGTCGCCAGGCCGCAGGCGGCGAGCCAGGCGTCGACGCCGTTGTTGGCGGTGTAGGCGAGCCCGGAGAGCGGCGGCAGCGGGTTGACGCCGACCTCCGGCGGGGTGAAGAGGAAGGTCGCGTAGAGGACGGCGGCGCCGCCGATGAACAGCCAGGCGCCGAGCTGGCCGAGGCGCGGCAGGGCCGTGCCGCGGGCGCCGATCTGCAGCGGCGCGACGTAGTAGAAGAAGCCGAGCGCGAGCGGCAGCGCGAAGAGGAAGATCGCCGTCGCGCCGTAGAGCGAGAGCATCCGGTTGAAGGTGACCGGCGGCATGAAGGTGTTCTCCGGGACCGCCAGCTGCAGTCGCATCAGCAGCAGCTCGACCACGGCCATGAAGAGGAAGCCGAGCGCCCCGGCGATCAGGATGCGGCCGAGGTCCTTGTGGTCGGCGCTGGTCGCGAGCTGCACCCAGCGCGGGCGGCGCGGCGGGAAGCCGTCGACCACCAGCTCGGGGCTCTTGGTGGGGGCGCTCATGGCACTTCTCCGTTTTCGATCAGCTTGACCACGCGGTCCTGCGCGGTCTGGATTTCTTCCTTCTGGGTTTCGACGAAGGCTTCGTATTCGGCGGGCGAGACGACTTCGACGGCCGTCCGCATCGCCGCGTAGGCCTGGCCCGAGAGCGTCGCGGCCTGGCCGAAGTAGGTTCCTTCCTCGTCGGCGCGGAAGACGATTTCGTGGGTCTTGCCCGGCACGGCGTCGGTCTTCGCCGCCAGGTCCGGCACATCCCAGGTGTGGACGACGTCGGTCGAGACGAGGTTCAGCCTGACCTCGGTGTCGACCGGAACGACGAGCCGGTAATAGGAGAAGGCTTCGTTCGGGTACTGGTAGCGCCACAGCCACTGCTGACCCGTGGTCTCGATCGTCAGCGGTTCGCCGTGGGCGGTCTGCAGGCCGGCGGGCCCGGTCGCGGGCGCCTCGCGGGCCCTGTCGGTGAAGACGATGCTCAGCACCAGGAGGGCGACGGCGAAGATGCCGAGGGCGCCGCCGACGCGAAGCTGGATGCCGGGGCCGCTGGTCACCTGGCGCGGCTCGGCGCCGCGCTCGGCGCGGTTGCGGCCCAGCGCGTAGAGCAGCCCGCCGATCGCGGCGACCCCGAGGATCACGGCGGCAGCGAAGCCGATCCAGAGCAGCGTGTCGATCTGGTCGATGGCGGGGGAGTGGGGGGCCAAAGCGCGGCCATTCTAATCACGCACGGCGACGACCCGCAGCGCGCATATCGACCGGCCCCGGCCCGTCTGCTCCTATACTCGCCCGCCTCATGAGCAGGCGATCTCGTCCATCTCCGGCGTTGCGCGCGGCTGTGCGCGCCGGGGCGGCGGCGGCGATCGGCGCCGCGGTCGCGGCGCCGCTGCTGCGCAAGCGGGCGCGCATCCCCGCGCCGGTGACGATCGCGGCCTGCGCCGGCGGACCGCTCGGGCTCGCCGTGCTGCGCCCCCGCTCGCACAAGCGCGATGTGGCGATGTACGCGCTGCAGATGTGGGCCTTCACGATGGCCCATGAGCTGCCCTTCGACGATCCCGAGCGGCTGCGCGCCCGGCTGAAGATCCGCTACCCGATCGTCGCCGACCGGGTGCTCGGCCTGGGCCGCCTGCCCAACGTCCGCCTGCAGCGCGGCCTCGCCCGCCTGCGCCGCGTCGACACGCTGAACCGCTTCCTCACCTGGGTTCACTGGCTCTGGTTCTTCGAGCCCTACGTCGCGCTCGCCTTCATCCTCCTGCGCCACCCGGAGCGCTTCCCGCGCGCCGCGCGCCGCCTCGCCGCGGTCTTCGACATCGGCTGCGGCGTCTACTTCCTCGCCCCGACCGCGCCGCCGTGGTGGGCTTCGGAGAACGGACACACGGGGGAGGAGGTGCGCCGGATAATGGTCGAGGTCGGCGAGGAGACCTGGAAGTCGGCCTGGCCGGCGATGTACGGGGCGCTCGGCGGCAACCCCTGGGCGGCGATGCCCTCGCTGCATTTCGCGACCTCGGTCACGGCGGCGATCTCGCTCGCCGAAACCGGCCGCGGGCCCGGCGTCGCCGGCTGGAGCTACGCGCTGACTCTCGGCTTCGCGCTCGTCTACCTGGGCGAGCATTACGTCACCGACCTGATCGCCGGCGCGGGGCTGCTGGCGGCGGTGCTGCGCGGCGAGCGGCTCGCGGAGCCGGCCGTGGTCGCGGTCAACCGACGCCTGCAGAGCTTGGAGCGCCTGGCGAACGGGTAGCTTCTGGGGCGTGTCTCAGGAGCAGCCGGCGAACGGAAGCGGCGGCTACGAACTGCCGCAGTTCACGCCGCGGCGCATCGTCCAGACCCTGCTCGTCGTCATCGCGATCCTGGTCGGGGTCTACTTCCTCTTTCCCAAGCTCGTCGGCCTGGGCGACTCGCTGAGCAAGCTCGGCGACGCCGAGCTGACCTGGATCGCCGTCGCGATCGGCTTCAACGTCGTCGCGATCGCCACCTACATCGCCCTGTTCAAGGCGGTCGTCGGCGGCGATGTGCTGCGCCTCACCTGGGGCGAGACGTATGAGATCAACATGGCCGGGGTGGCGGCGACGCTGCTCTTCTCCGCCGCCGGCGCCGGCGGCATCGCGCTCACCTACTGGGCGCTGCGCAAAGCCGGCATGCGCCGCCGCGACGTCGGCCGCCGGATGGTCGCCTTCCTCGCCCTGCACTACGTCTTCTACCCCTTCGCGCTGATCGTCTTCGGGGTGCTGCTGCGGACGGGGGTGCTGCCGGGCAAGCACTCGGTCGAGCTGACCGTCGTGCCGGCCGCGGTCGCCGGCGTCCTCCTGGTGCTGGGGCTGCTGCTGGCGCTGATCCCGTCCGACCTCGGGCGGCGGGCGGCGGCGCACGCGCACGGTGAGTGGGCGCAGACGATCGCCCAGAACGTCGCCAAAGTGCCGGCGATCGCGGCGGAGGGCTTCCGCTTCGCGATCGGCCTCTTCGCCCATCCCTCGCGCGGCGGCCTGGCGGTGATCGGCGCCGCCGGCTTCTGGGCGGCGAACATCGGCATCCTCTGGGCCTCCTTCCAGGCCTTCGGGGTCGAAGTGCCGATCGCCGTCGTCGTCCAGGGATTCTTCCTCGGCATGGTCGCCAACCTCTTCCCGCTGGCGCCGGCGGGAGTGGGGGCGGTGGACGCCGGGATGATCGGCGCCTTCGTCCTCTTCGGCCTGCCCGAGGAGACGGTCTTCCCGGCGATCCTGATCTACCGCCTGGTCGCCTTCTGGCTGCCGATCCCACCCGGCATCGTCGCCTTCTTCCAGCTGCGCAAACGCGTCGTGCGCTGGGAAGAGGAGGGGCTGCCGGCGGACAGGGGGTAGTGGGTCAGTTTCAGCGCCCTAGCGTTTCTCGGCCCGAGACATCCGTCGCTCCTGGACGGCCAATAGGAATGCCAAGAGCAGGGCAAGCCCTTCGTCATCGCTCTCGTCCCGGGCCTCTGGGGGCGGGCTTGTAGATACCGCTCGTGGATAGCGCCAAGCCACGAAGGCCACAAGGGGGGCGGCGACCACAGCCAACGTCTTGATCAGCGAAAGATCCACGCCATCGCTTCTAGCACGTGAGGGGTGTTGACCCTCCCGGGCTCAGTCCAGCAGCGCCGCGATCTCTTCCAGGCTCCAGATATGGTCGGCTACCCCGGCAGCCATCGCAGGCGTCCTCGGGTAGCGCTGCTTGAGCGCCGTGTGTGGCCGGGCGAAGTTGTAGTGCATGAAGTGCAGGCTGACCGAGTGGGCCAAGTTCTCAACTTTGCGACTGAATCCGTTGGTCAGCCGAGTGAAGCGCCGCATCCCCATCCGCATCGTCAGGTTCTGCCGCTCGACGTAGCTCGTTGAGATCCGGTCAGGGTCGGGGTCGCCCTTGAGAACCCGCCGCTTGGTCCCGGTGCAGACCGCCGGGCTGTATTTGCCCTGTTCGGCCGAGCCTGCGTAGTGCTTCTGGATCTGCGCCCAATCGACTTCGTGGGCAAACGACGGCCCCACGGTCCCTTCGTAGATCCGGTGACCGTCCGTGCTCAGCTGAATTCGCCCGCCCATCCGGTTGGCAAGGTCGGTCAGGAAGACCTCGGCATCGTCCATCGTCCGCTCCCCGACCAGCCAGGCCGGAACCAGCTTCGTATCGGCGCACAGCGCCGTGAACGTCCAGACATCGCCGTAGCCCGGCGTCCCTTTGAACTGCTCCGGCACGTTCTTCTGCTTGGCGTAACAATAAGCCCATATCTCGTCTGCCTCGACCACCTTGCAGGGGAGGTCGACCAGCACGCCATCCTGATACTCGGCGCAGGCTTCCCCCAGATCGACCAGCAGTTTCGTGATCGTGTTCTTGGCCGCGCCGGTCATTCGGACCGTGGCACGGATGCTGCTGCCCTCGACCAGGCAGCCGATGATCTGGGCGCGCTTCTCAGTGCTCAGCCTGTTCATGCTGACCATTATGCTTGAGCGGCCGGACGGAAAAGCTGCCAGCTACGGACCCTCTCGGTGAGACATAAGAGAGGACATCTAGTTGCCACTCTCATCCTGTATAGTCCCCATATCGGCAGCAGACAAGCCAAATCGAAGGGACTTTCAAACGGACACTCTGATGGACAAGCCGAGGGACTATAGCGGGTCCCATCCATGGATCACCTTCAAGCTCGACCTCGAACCCGCAACTTGGGAGTTCTGGAACCACATAGGCGAAGCGCATTCAAAGTGCCGCCATCTTGCGAGGACCCCACTCTCGCCCTCGATGGCGCGAGACATGGAACAGGTCTATCTGGCGAAGGGTGCGCGGGCGAGCGCTGCGATCGAGGGAAACAGCCTGAACGAGGAGCAGGCCGTGGCTGCTGTCGAAGGAAAGCTGGAAGTGCCCGAAAGCCAGGAGTACTTAAAGCAAGAGCTTGAGAACGTCGTCGCCGCCCTGGCAGACATCGAAAGGGAGATCCACCAGACGGGCAGCTTTGATCTCTCTCCCGAGAGCCTGTGTGAGCTCAATCGAAAAGTGCTGGACGGGCTAGAGCTTGAGGACCATGTTGTGCCAGGTGAGTTCCGTACCCAGGGCATCGTTGTCGGAACGGTCTATAGGGGCGCGCCAGCGCAGGACTGCGACTACCTCGTTCAGGCCATGTGCGACTGGCTCAACGGGTCTGACTTCAGCCGCGACGGTGGGGACCATGCCAAGGACTTCCTGTTTGCCGTGCTGAAGGCAATCGTTGCGCATGTCTACATCGCCTGGATTCACCCGTTCGGGGATGGGAACGGTCGAACCGCCCGCTTGGTCGAGTTCGGCATCCTCGCCGCCGCCGGCGTCCCCTCTGTTGCCGCTCATCTGCTCTCAAATCACTACAACCAGACGCGCACGAACTACTACCGGCAGCTTGAGCACGCCTCGAAATCCGGTGGCGACTTGATTCCTCTTCTTGCTTACGCAGCCAAGGGCTTTGTTGAGCAGCTCCAGCAGCAGCTCACCTCGGTTCACGACTGGATTCTCCAGGCCACGTGGACGAACTACGTCCATTCGCTTTTCACTGGCTCCACCGCCACGGCCAAAAGGCAGCGGGACCTCGTCTTGGCGCTGCCCTCCGATGACTTCGTTCGAAGGGCGAACCTGACGGCACTAACCCCGAGTCTGGCTGAGGCTTACGCAACCAAGAAAAGCAAGACCGTCACCCGGGACCTCAACTCACTTGAGCAGATGGGGCTGATCGAGCGTACGCCGAGTGGGATTCGAGCGCGCAGGGAGATCATGCTTTCCTTTATGCCGCGCGTCGCTCCTGGCACCGAGAACGACCGAGATGAGCTTTTCCCAGCCATAGCGTGATGTGGCTGGGCGCTCGTCGCTAACGCTGAGACCAGCGCGACTCTGCGGCTCGGCGAGCAGCTTCTGAGCGCTCCTCGGCAGTCATCCTCTGTGCCCGGACCTTCCCACCGCGTTGCCCACCAAGGCGCCCGGCACGAACCTGCTGGCTCTCCGGTTCCCGTGGCGTCTCGTCGGTCGCCTCGTCAACGATGGCCGCAGCGAGGCGGTTGAGGTCGGCGGGCTTCTTGGACCGCTTAGCCATGCCGACAGGGTAGCCGTCGCAGACGATCCGACCGCAGAAGTCTCTCGGGGGCCGGAACCTCCCTGCACAAGCGCCATGACGGCGCAGGCTCCGACCCCCGAAACACCCCTGCGGGTCGCATGGCCTCAGACGCCGCTTTCGATGGCCTCGATGAAGCGCAGAGCCGCCGTCGTGGGGCTCACCTGCCCGCCGTCGATCAAGACCAGCCCGACGCCGACCAGATCGCGGACCGCTCGCTCGACCGAGTCAGCGCGCTTGAAGCGCCTCCGGTCCTCATATAGCGCACGGGCAAGCTGCGGGATCGTCAGATGCTTGGGATGGAGCGTCAGGACGAACGTGAGCACGACCGCTTGGTCGCGGACATCGTCCCTGTGCCGTGGACGGCCGTGAGCCGTCGCGCCGTTAGCTTTGCTGTGCATGGGCTTCACCACGCCTCCAGCCGGTGCGCTTCACGTGCCGCGCTCGTCGGCCACAAGGACTGCGACTTGCGCCCGCCGATTTCGAGCAGGCCGCAGGCCCGCAGAGAGGAGATCGCCCGTTCGACCGCCGCGCCGTCTCCGAACTCTCGCGTGAGTTCGAGGAACGTGAGCGTCGATGGATGCCCGCCCAGGCTCAGGGCGAGAACGGCGCGCTGGACTACGAAATGCCTGCGGGATTCGCCCCGCTTAGGATCTGGCTGCATCGGAAGGTTCCGCCTTTCGGTGCCGGGCGGGGGGCTGTTTCCGCAGCGCCCCCGCCGCTCTTGTCTATGTCGTAGCCGAAGCTAGCGCG
>DATFMX010000125.1:0-19471 GCA_035266685.1 Solirubrobacterales bacterium | reverse complement strand
TCTTCGGCACCTACCGCAAGAACGAGACGATCGACCTCCAGTTCGAGCGCAACGGCAAGACCGAGCTCCGCTCGGACCTGCCGGTCAGCTCCTGATCGCCGGCGTCAGCGCCCGACCTGCTCGCGGGCTTTCTGCAGCAATTCATTGAGACCGTCGCCCAACACTCTGCTGACGAAGTTCTCAACCCGGCGCTGGGCAAGGCCTGAGATGGTGGGCTCCAAGTCTGATCGCGCCAGTCGCAACTGCTCATCTGGCGTCTGAACGCCGCGAAGGAGAACGGCACCATTCTCAGCGTCTTCAACGAAGATATCTACGCGCCGAGGCAATTTCGCTGACGCTGGCGGGGCTGACTCGAGATTGATCCGGAAGCTCCGCGTCCCATCTACCTCTAGATTTCGAAATCCACTCGGCGGAGGTTGCTTGGTGTCGCCAAGCGTCTCTATTCCGACCTGTACGCCAGCGGGGGAATCAAGATCTGCGACCTGCCTCTCGATCTCCGGCATTAGCCAGTCCACGAAGTGACGCACGAGCTGGTCTTGTCGCTGACGTTTGGCCTCTTCCGCATACAGTCCGGTGAACTCTTCAAGCAGCGCTTCCGGTTGAGGCGCCATCGCGGTTTGCAGGCTATCTCTAACTAGATCCAGAGCCTCTCGGGTCACCCTCTCAATAATGTCGACGAACGGATCCGGGTCACCCGCGTCAGCGGCAGCCAGCGCCGACAGATAGTCGACACGATGCTCATCCAGCACCATGAGCGGGATGGAGGCATCTCTATACGTATAGGCCGATGCGACAGCCCGAGCGAGTCTGCCATTTCCGTCCGCAAATGGATGGATAACGACTAGGGCGTAGTGCGCGTAAGCCGACTGAATTACAGGGTGGGCTCCCTGGAACTCGGCGCTTTCAAGCTCCTCAATCAGTCGCTGCATTTCAGCTTGGGTGGAGTCGACCGGAGCGTACGCGTGAATATCTCCCCTGGTGGTGCGGACATGATTGGGGTATTTCTTGTATTTGCCCTTTGGAAGCGGTTGCTCCTGGGTACCCACCGGGGTGTGAACCACATACGTCTCCTGTGGCGCAGTTATCTCTTCATGGATGCGCCTGATCCAGGCCTGCGTGACCTTGGGGACGAGCTCCGTCACGTGATCGAGAACGAGCTCGAATGCCCCTAGTTGAGCCTCAAACAACGCTCTGGCATTCGGACCTTGAGTGTCGACCTTCTGCTCCCAGGCCGCCGCCTGTTCGGCGACCGTGAAGGTGAGGCCGCGATTGGTGGAGTACAGGCCCTCAATTGCTCCGGTATCGAAGGCCGCAACGCGCCGCGCAATTGCCTGGGCACGTTGTAGATCGACCTCCGTAGCCTGCTCGGAAGCACGCTGGAACTCGTCGCGGGCAGCCTGCCATAGCTCTTTATTGGGCAGATCCTTTGGCCAGTCCCCGAAGGAGGGGAAGGGTTTATACCGAGCGTCGATCTCGGCAAGCTCGTCTGCGCTCAGTGGCTGAAAGGCCTCCTCGGTCATGCTCCTTGATGGTAAGCGGCCGCCCCGATGACCCGGCTGCGGATCAGCCGGCGGAGGCGTCGAGCACGAGCTGGGGGACCGTGACCAGCTCGTAGCCGCGGTCGCGCAGGGTCTGGACGATCCCCGGCAGGGCGGCGACGGTCTCGGAACGGTCGCCGCCGCCGTCGTGCATGAGGACGATCGCGCCGGGGTGGACGGCTTCGAGCACGCGCTGTTCGATCGCTTCCGGGCCGGGCAGCTCGTAGTCGTCGGTCTCGACGGTCCAGAGAACCGTCAGCATGCCCTGGCGGCGCAGCAGCTTCAGCGTCGCTTCGTCGTAGACGCCGAAGGGCGGGCGGAAGAGATTCGGGGCGGGGGCGCCGCTGCGGCGCAGGTCGGCCGCCTGGCCGAGCACTTCGGCTTCCTGGTCGGCCGGCGAGAGGTCGGACATCCGCGGGTGGTGGACGGTGTGGTCGCCGATCGCGAAGCCGTCGCGCGCCTCGCGCCGGATCGTCTCCGGATGTTCTTCGATCGCCAGGCCGATCGGGAAGAAGGTGGCGGGGACGCGGTGGCCGATCAGCGTGTCGAGGATTTCTTCGCTGTACCCGCTCGGGCCGTCGTCGAAGGTCAGCGCCACCTCGCGCCCCGCCGCCGGCAGCTCGCGCACGACCGGCGTCGTCTTCAGCAGCCGCGCGACCGCGCGGTTCTGCTCCTCCACCCGTTCCGCCGCCCGCTCGCTGAGCAGCAGGCTGCGCACGCCGCTGCTGATCCGCGCCGAGCGCAGCTTCTTCGAGGCCGAGGCCGAGATGATCCAGAAGGGCGTGAAGAGCACCGCGAGCACGACCCCGGCGGCGATCAGCCGCCGCTTCATGTGGACGCGGCTCACTTGAAGATGTAGAGCAGGGCGAAGGCGACGACGACCCAGGCGGCCCCGCCGGCGACCATGCCCCTGTCTCGCGAGACCATCGCCGCGATCGAACGGTCGTCGGCGCGGTCGTAGATCAGGTAGAGGTAGCGGAAGATCACGTAGACGACCGGCGGGATCGTCCACATCATCTTGTTGCCGATGATCGGCGAGCTGACGGCGTAGATCGAGTAGCTGATCACCGTTCCGGTGGTGACCAGGGCGACCATCTGGTCGAGGAAGGGCAGCGAGTAGTGCTCCAGCACGGGGCGGCTGCTGGTGCCTTCGTGCAGCTCCGAGACCGCCTCCTGGCGCCGCTTGGTGAAGCCGAGGAAGAGCGCCAGCATGCCGGTGCAGAGCAGCAGCCATTCCGAGGCGTGCGCGTCGACGGCGCTGGCGCCCGCGGCGACGCGCAGGATGAAGAGGCCCGAGAGCGTCATGACGTCGATGATCACCACCTGCTTGAGCCCGAGGCTGTAGGCCATCTGCGCCGCTCCATAGCCCACCACCATCAGGCCGACCTGCCAGTTGACCGCGGCGAAGCCGATCGCGATCGCGACGATCGCGAGAGCCGGGGCGATCGCGATCGCCGCGCTCTGCGACAGCTCCCCGGCAGCGAGTGGGCGGAAGCGCTTCTTCGGGTGCCGGCGGTCGAGCTCGACATCGATCAGGTCGTTGACGTAGTAGCCGGCGCTGGAGATCGCGCAGAAGGCGACAAAGGTCAGCGTCGCCTCGACCACCTCGTGGGACTGGTTGAACTTGCCGGAGAAGAGCAGCCCGGCGAAGACGAAGAGGTTCTTGATCCACTCCTGCGGGCGCGCGGTCTTCAGCGCCGCGCGGGCGGGCGAGCGCCGCGGGACGACCGGTTCTTCTGGCTGTCCGGCGGGGGTGGTCGGGTGCTCCGAGGTGATCGTTTCCATCGAGGTCGTCGCGGGAGGGTAGCGGTCAGGTGGGCAGACGAATGGTGAAGCACGCCCCCTGGGAGGGCAGATTCTCGACCGCGACCCCGCCGCCCATCGCCTCGCTCAGCTCGCGCACGATCGCCAGGCCGAGCCCGGCGCCCTCGGGAGAGCCGCGGCCGGCGACGGCCCGCAGGTGGAAGCGCTCGAAGGCGCGCGGCAGCTCCTCCTCCGGGATGCCGGGGCCCTGGTCGCCGACCCGGACCTCGCCGGGCCGCGCCTCGACCGTCACCGCGCCGCCGGGGGGGCTGACGCGGATCGCGTTCTCGAGCAGGTTGGAGACGACCTGCAGGGTGCGGCCGTGGTCCGCCGTCGCGGGCGCCGGCGCGGGCGCCTCGACCGCCACCGTCACCCCCGCATCGCCTGCCTGCGGCCGAAGCCGTTCCTCGGCCTCTCGCGCCACGGCGGCAAGGTCGACCGGCTCGCGGCGCACCTCGAGCACGCCCTGGCGCAGCCGGGCGAGCGCGAGCAGGTCGCCGACCAGGCGCTCCAGCCGGTCCGCCTCGCGGCCGACGACCGCGGCGGCGTCGCGCGGCTCGACCGTGCCGTCCTCGATCCCCTCGGCGTAGCCGCGGATCGAGGTCAGCGGCGTGCGCAGGTCGTGCGAGACCGAGAGCAGGACGGCGCGCTCGGCGTCGCGGGCGAGCTCGAGCTGCCCGGCCATCCGGTTGAACGAGTCGGCGAGCGCGTCGAGCTCCTCGGTCCCCCCGCCGGACACCGGCTCCGGATGGCGGCCCTCGGCCAGCTCCCCCGCCGCGGCGCCGAGCTCGAGCAGCGGCCGGGTCATCCGCCGCGCCACCAGCGCCGCCACGGCCGCGGCGAGCAGCGCGCCGGCCCCTCCCGCGATCAGCAGCGCTCCCAGGTAGCGGCTGAAGTCGCCGCCGAAGACGTTGACCGACGGCGGCGGAGGCGGGCGCTGTGGCGGCGGCGGGAAGGGCGATTCGCGCTGGCGCTGCTGTCGCTGTTCGGCATCGTGGCTGATCGTTTCCCGCACGGCCTCGCGGGTCAGCACGATGCCGAGCGCCAGCGAGGCCCCCACCGCGAGCATCACGGCGCCGAGGATCGCGACGAAGAGCCGCGCCCGCAGCGAGCGGGTCACGGCACGACCTTGTAGCCGGCGCCGCGCACCGTCTGGATCAGCTCGGCGCGGCCGAGCTTGGCGCGCAGCTGAGCGACGTGGACGTCGACGGTGCGCGTGCCGCCCGGGAACTCGCCGCCCCAGACCAACTCGAGCAGCCGGTCGCGGCTGAGCACGACCCCCGGGTGGGAGAGCAACGCCGCCAGCAGGTCGAACTCGCGCCCGGTCAGCTCGACCGGCTCCCCCGCCACCGTCACCGTGCGCGCGGCGCGGTCGAGCGCGACGTCGCCGACGACCAGCGGCCCGCCGTCGTCGTCGGACTCGCCGCCGCTTCCCGTCCGCCGCAGGATCGCCTTCACGCGGGCGACCAACTCACGCGGCGAGAACGGCTTGGTGACGTAGTCGTCGGCGCCCGCTTCGAGGCCGGAGACGCGGTCGACCTCGTCGTCGCGGGCGCTGAGGATCAGGATCGGCACGCTGGTGCGGGCGCGCAGCCGGCGGCAGACCTCGAAGCCGTCGATCCCCGGCAGGCCGATGTCGAGCACGACCAGGCGGACCGGGTGCCGCGTCAACTCCTCCAGCGCCTGCTCGCCGCTGCGGGCCCAGACGACGCCGAACCCGTCGCGCTTGAGGTAAGCGCGAACGAGATCGGCGATCGCCTGCTCGTCCTCGACGACGAGGATGGAACCCTTGGACGAGCTCTTCGTCACAAGGGCTAGCCTTGCATCTGGCCCGGAGCGCCAGGCGGTGGCGGCAGCTGGCCCTGCTGCTGGGAACCCTGCTGACCCGGAGGCATCTGCCCTCGCTTGGGCGGCAGCATGACCGTCTTCGCCGTGCCGCCTTCGGGGCCGCAGACGACGACCCGCTGACCCGCTTCGAGGTCGGCCACCGACGTGCCCTTCTTGCCGGGACCGGCCAGGACTTTGGTTTCGCCATCGACGGAGATCGTCACTTCGCTGCCGTCGTTCTCCTTCAGCGTGAGCGAGCTGTCGCTGGCGCTGGTGACTTCGCCGGCGTCGATCCTGATCGTCTCGGCCTTGCCTTCATGCTGGACATGGACCTCGGCGTAGGTCAGGTCCTTGCCGAATTTGCCGATCGGGCCGCCCGGGGGCGGCGGCATCCGTTTGCCGCTCAGGGCCTTGCGATGGTGGGACTTGCCGCTGCTGCCGTTGCCGCCCTGGGCGACGGCGAGGCCGGCGACGACCAGGGCCGCGATCAGCCCGGTCGTTGCGACGGCTCGTGCCCGTCCCGCTAGTGACTTGAACATCTGAAACCTCCAGTTCGAGTGAATCGGATAGCTCGATCCTCGAATCGGCGGGTACGGCCTCGATCAAGCGGCTGTAAGGGGTCTGTAAGCCCTAAGGGTCGATCAAGACGCCTGGGTTCAGCATCGCCGCCGGGTCCAGCTCTTGCTTCGCCGCTCGCAGGGCGGCGGCGAAAGGATCGGGACGCTGCCGGTCGTACCAGGGGCGGTGGTCGCGGCCGACGGCGTGGTGGTGGGTGATCGTCCCGCCACCCTCGATCACCGCCTCCGCCGCGGCGGCCTTGATCTCGTCCCACTGCGCGACCTCGCCGCCGCGCACGGCGGGCGCCATGACGGTGAAGTAGGGAGCCGGGCCGTCGGGATACACGTGGGTGAAGCGGCAGCTGACGCGCGGCGAGCCGGGCCCGTCGGCGGGCGCGTCGCAGACCTCGGCGACCTTGCGGCGGACGGCGTCGATCGTCGTCGCATGGAACTGCTCGAAGCGGTCCCAGGTGATCGCCGTCTCGAAGGTCTCCGAGAGCACCCCGCAGGCGACGAACGTGTCCCGCAGGTAGGGCGCCAGGAGGAACGCCGAGCGCCAAGCCCCCACCCCACCCTCCCCGCCGGTGGGCCTATTTCCCTCGTCATAGGTGGGTTTTCGGCCCGTCGGCGGGCTGTTGGGGGTGCCGCCGTGGTCGCTCGCGATCGCCAGGGCCAGGTCCATCGGGTCGTTGACGGGGTGGTGCGGGGACTCGAAGCCGAGGACGAGGAGGCTCTTCTCGCCGGAGCCGGCGCCGGTTATACCGGCCTCGGTCGCGTCGAGCAGGCGGCAGTTGCTCGGGTGCAGGCCGGACTGGGAGATCTCGCGCACGGCGGTCGCGGCGGCGAGGAAGTCGTCGAACTCGACCCCGCAGGAGGACTTGAACTCGGGGCGCGGGCGGACCCGCACCCAGGCCTCGCCGATCACCCCGAGGATGCCCTCGGAGCCGAGCAGCGCCCGGTCCGGCGAGGGGCCGGCGCCGGAGCCCGGCAGCCGCCGGCTCTCCCAGAGGCCGCGCGGCGTGATCGCCCGCACCGACTCGACCAGGTCGTCGATGTGCGTGTAGAGGGTCGCGAAGTGCCCGCCGGCGCGGGTCGCTATCCAGCCGCCCAGGGTCGAGTACTCGAACGACTGCGGGAAGTGCCGCAGGGTCAGCCCGTGCTCGCGCAGCTGCTCCTCCAGACCCGGCCCGGTCGCCCCCGCCTGGATCCGCGCCGCCAGCGACTCCGCGTCGACCTCCAGCACCCGGTCGAGCCGCCGCAGGTCGAGCGTCACGAACGGCCTCTCCCCCAGCCGCCCCTCGACCCCGCCGACGACGCTCGTCCCGCCGCCGAACGGAATCACGGCAGCGCCCTCCGCCTCGCACCAGGACAACACCGCCTCGATCTCCGACTCGTCCCGCGGCAGTGCCACGAGATCCGGCGGATTCGCGAACTCCCCCCGAAACCCCCGCACGACGTCCCGATAGGCCTTCCCCAGCGCCCGCGAAACCCGCTCGTACTTCTCATCCGTGAACAGATCCCCAAACCCGCCGGGCACCTTCAACCGCGACCCGCGCACCTCAACCGAATCGAGCGCCACAGCCTCCTCAGGCTCGCCCCCAAACCCGAACCGCTCCCTTATCCCGGCAGCAGCCTCCTCAAGCTCCCAGCGCGAAGGGGCCTGATCCTCATACCCCCACCCCCAGTGCTTGAGCCGGTGTTCGGGCGCTACCAGTGGACGCCTTTCATCAGGTGCGCGAAGGCGACGGCCTCGGTGGTCGGCGCCCGATCCGGCGCCTCGTCGCCCTTCCCTTTGGCCGCCTGCGACTCCGGGAACAGCTTGTACGCGGTGTTGAGGATTTTGTCGCTGACCGTCGGCGCGACCGCGTAGAGCACCTCGCCGAAGGTCCCCATCCGCGTCGCCACCTTCTTCGGCCTGCCGATCATCGCCCCGGCGATCATCTCCGCCGCCTCCTCGGGCGTGATCGCCGGGAACATGTCGTACATCCGCGTCGGCGCGATCATCGGCGTGCGCACCAGCGGCATGTAGATCGTCGTGATGTCGACGCCGTCTTCGACGACCTCGGAGGCGATCACGCGGCTGAACGCGTCGAGCGCCGACTTCGAGGCGACGTAGGCGGAGAAGCGCGGCGGGTTGGTCTGCGCGCCGATCGAGCTGATGTTGACGATGTGACCCGACTTGCGCGCCTGCATCGAGGGCAGCAGCGCGAGGATCAGCTTCAGCGCGCCGAAGTAGTTGATCTGCATGGTGCGCTCGTAGTCGTGGAAGCGGTCGTAGGAGAGCTTGACCGAGCGGCGGATCGAGCGGCCGGCGTTGTTGACCAGGATGTCGACCTGGCCGTGGTAGGCGAGCACCTCCTCGGCCATCCGCTCGACGTCCTCGACGTCGGACATGTCGCAGCGGTGGATGTGGGCGACGCCGCCGGCCCGCTCGATCTCCCCCTTGGTCTGCTCGAGCTTGTCGACCGAGCGCGCGACCAGCAGCACCGTCGCCCCCGCGTCGGCGACCTTGACGGCAGCCGCTTTGCCGATCCCCGACGAGGCGCCGGTGATCAGCACGACCTTGCCGCGCACCGCGGCCGAGAGCGTGCGGTCCTTGAACAGGTCGGGGTCGAGGTTGCGCTCCCAGTAGTCCCAGACGCGGTCGGCGTAGCTCTCCAGCGGCGGCACCTCGATCCCCGAGCCGGCGAGCGCCTGCTGCGCCCGGGTCGAGTCGAAGCGAGTCGGGTAGTTGACGTAGTTGAGCACCCCGGCCGGGATGCCGGCGCGGTCGAGCGCCAGCTTCAGCGCCCGCTTGCCGGGCGGGAAGAAGCGCAGCCCCGTGCGGGCGAGGCTCGTCACCGGGTCGGTGAGGCCGGAGTCGAGCTGCACCGCGGACTGCGGCGCGTCGGCGGCGCGGGCGAACAGGTTGAGCACCTCGCCGGCGGTCTTCGGCTTCGGGTCGGTGAGGCTGAAGGCCTGGCCGTCGAGCCCCGGCTGGTGGGCGATGTGGTCGATCGCCGCGGCGACGTAGTCGACCGGGACGATGTTGATCTCGCCTCCCTCGATCCCGACCGTCGGCAGCCAGGCCGGCAGCACGCGGCGCACCTGCTGCAGCAGCTTGAACATGTAGTAGGGGCCGTCGACCTTGTCGATCTCGCCCGTGCGCGAGTCGCCGACGACGATCCCGGGCCGGTAGACGCGCCAGGGGCGGCGGCATTCCTCGCGCACGATCCGCTCCGACTCGTGCTTGGTGCGGAAATACGGGTGCGTGTCGAGGTGCTGGGCCTCGTCGAACATGTCCTCGGTCCAGGTGCCCTCGTAGAGGCCGGCGGCGGCGATCGAGCTGATCTGGTGGAAGCAGCCGGCCTCGATCGTGCCGGCGAGTTCGACCGCGTGGCGCGTGCCCTCGACGTTGGCGACCTCCTGCGCATCGGCACCCGCGGCCATGTCGTAGATCGCCGCCAGGTGGAAGAAGTGGTCGACCTCGCCGCGCAGCGTCACCAGATCCTCCTCGGAGACCCCGAGGCCGGGCTGCGAGAGGTCGCCGGCGATCGGCACGACCCGCGCCCCGTCGGCTCCCCAGGCGGTCCGCAGCTCCTCCAGGCGCCCGCGCGAGCCCGCCCGGACGAGCGCGTAGACGGTGCCCTCGCGCTGCAGCAGACGGGCGACGAGGTTGCGGCCGATGAATCCGGTAGCTCCCGTGACGAAGTAGTTCATCGCTCTTTCATACACTCATTCGAGAGATGGCGCAAACGGCCACCCTGCAGATCGCGATGCCCGAGATGGGCGAGTCGGTGACCGAGGGCATCGTTCTCGAGTGGCATGTCGCCGAGGGAGACTTCGTCAACGAGGGCGACACGGTCGTCGAGGTGTCGACCGACAAGGTCGACGCGGAGGTGCCGGCGCCGGCCTCGGGCGTGATCACCAGACTGATTGCCCAGGTTGATGAGGAGATCCCCGTCGGGTCACCTCTAGCCGAGATGGAAGCGGGTGACGGGACGGGCGAGGGTTCGGGCGAGTCCCGGCCCGCGGGTCCTGTCGGGGCAGGGGACCCACCGGCCCCTGCGGTCGCTAAAGCGTCCTCAGGGCCGGTCCCCCCTACCCCGCCACCCGCGGGAGGGGCCGTCGGAAACGGCGCGGCTGGCGCGAGCGGCGGCGATGGAGTCCGGGCCACGCCTATCGCCCGTCGCGTTGCTGAAGAAGCCGGGGTGGATTTGAGCGGGCTCAACGGCAGCGGGCCGGGGGCCAAGGTGACCAAGGACGATGTGCTGGCGGCCGCCAATGGCGGTGGGACCGCAGCTTCCGTCGCCGGCGAGGCTAAACAGCTCAGAGGGCCGGCCGCGATGCTGGCTCAGGCGATGGGCGAGAGTCGCGAGGTTCCGACCGCGACCTCGTTCCGCACCGTCGCCGTGGACACGCTCGACGCGAAGCGCAAGGTGCTGAACGGGCAGCTCAAGGAACGGGGGCTGAAGGTCTCCTTCACCCACCTGATCGCCTGGGCGATCGTGCGGGCTGCGAAGGACTGGCCGGTGATGTCGCGCAGCTTCGAGGAGCGCGACGGCAAGCCGTTCGCGATCGAGAACGGGCCGGTCAACCTCGGCATCGCGGTCGACATCGAGCGCAAGGACGGCTCGCGCAGCCTGATGGTGCCGGCGATCAAGGGCGCCGACGGGCTCGACTTCGCCGCCTTCCACTCCTACTACGAGGAACTGATCACCAAGACGCGCGAGAACAAGCTGACCGCCGACGACTTCCAGGGCACGAACATCTCGCTGACCAACCCGGGCGGAATCGGCACCATCGCCTCGGTCCCCCGCCTGATGAAGGGCCAGAGCGCGATCGTCGCCGCCGGCGCGATCGCCTACCCGACCGAGTGGGCGCACGCCTCGCCGGAGCGGCTGCGCCAGCTCGGCGTCTCCAAGGTGATGACCCTGACCTCGACCTACGACCACCGGGTGATTCAGGGCGCCGAGTCGGGCTCCTTCCTGCGCCGGATCGAGCAGCTGCTCGAAGGCGAAGACGGCTTCTACGAGGACGTCGCCACCGACTTCGGCATCGACGCGGCGCCGCTCGCCGCCGCCCACCCGGCCTCGGCCTCGGCGCCGCCGCTCGGCACGACGCCGCAGGCGGCCAGCCCGACCGCCCCCGACGAGGAGCTGCTCGGCGCGGTCCAGGCGGCCACCTCGCTGCTCAAGGGCTACCGCACCCACGGCCACCTCGCGGCGCGCCTCGACCCGCTCGGCAAAGAGCCGAAGGGCGACCCGGCGATCCAGCCCGAGAACCTCAACCTGACGCCGGAGCTGATGGCCCGCGTGCCGGCCTCGATCCTGCACATCGGCGTCCCCGGCGAGACGCTGCTCGACGTTCTGCCGCGGATGCGCGAGGCCTACTGCGGCACAATCGCCTACCAGTTCGAGCACCTCTCCTCGCACCAACAGCGCACCTGGCTGCAGGAGATGGTCGAGACCGGCGCCCACCGGCAGCCGCTCGACGAGGAGGAGAAGCGCCGCCTGCTCGGCCGCCTGATCGACGTCTTCGAGTTCGAGCGCTTCGTCGAGAAAGCGTATTTGGGGCAGAAGATCTTCTCGGTCGAGGGGCTCGACACGGTGGTGCCGATGCTCGACGAGCTGGTCACCCTGGCCGGCCGCTCCGGCGCCGAGGAGGTCGTTTTCGGGATGGCCCACCGTGGCCGCCTCAGCGTCCTCGCCCACAACCTCGGCCGCTCGGTCGAGTCGATTCTGGCCGAGTTCGAGGGCTCCAAGCAGATCGAGCAGGTGAAGGCGGTCGCCGCGATCCCCCACGGCGGCACCGGCGACGTCAAGTACCACTACGGCCACCAGGGCATCTACGAGACCCACGAGGGCGAAAAGGTCGCCGTGCGGCTCTATCCCAACCCCAGTCACCTCGAGTTCGTCGACCCGGTGGTCGAGGGGGCGACCCGCTTCGTCCAGTCGGAGATCGACGGCGCGAAGCTCGAGCACCGGCCGAAGCAGGCGGTGCCGGTGCTGCTGCACGGCGACGCCGCCTTCCCCGGCCAGGGCGTGGTCGCCGAGACGCTCAACCTGGGGGCGCTGCGCGGCTACACCACCGGCGGCACGATCCACATCATCCAGGACAACCAGGTGGGCTTCACGACCGACCCCGAGGACGCCCGCTCCACCCCCTATGCGGCCGACATGGCGAAGGGGTTCAACATCCCGATCGTCCATGTCAACGCCGACGACGTCGAGGCCTGCTCGGCGGCGATCCGCCTGGCGATGGCCTACCGCGAGCGCTGGGAACGCGACATCGTGATCGATGTGATCGGCTACCGCCGCTACGGCCACAACGAGACCGACGAGCCCGCCTACACCCAGCCGGCGATCGCGGCCACGATCAAGGCCCACCCGCCGGTCTCCGAGATCTACGCCGAAAAGCTGATCGAGGACGGCACGGTCGAGCGCGAGGAGGTCGAGCGGCTGCACTCCGAGCGCCACGAGGAGATGTCGGCGGCGCTCAAGGACCTGCGCCGCAAGATGGAGCTGGGCGAATACGAAGACCCGACCGTCACCACCTCGAGCACCGGCGAACTCGATCGCAGCGCCAGCCCCCCCGTCGATACCGCGGTCGCCGCCGAGCAGCTCGGCGAGCTGAACGAGGCGCTGCTCGAGGTCCCGGAGAGCTTCACGATCCACCGCAAGCTGCGCAAACCGCTCGGCAAGCGCGGCGACGGGCTGCACGACGGGATCGAGTTCGGCCACGCGGAGGCGCTCGCCTTCGCCTCGCTGCTGACCGAGGGCGTCCACATCCGGCTCACCGGGCAGGACACCGAGCGCGGCACCTTCTCGCACCGCCATCTCGTCCTGCACGACGAGAAGACCGGCCTGCCCTACAGCCCGATCCAGAACCTGGCCGGCGCCAAGGCGCCCTTCGAGCTCTACAACAGCCCGCTCTCGGAGACCGCCTGCCTCGGCTTCGAGTACGGCTACTCGGCGGCGACGCCGAGCGCGCTGGTCCTCTGGGAGGCGCAGTTCGGCGACTTCGCCAACGCCGGCCAGGTGATCGTCGACAGCTTCATCGCCTCCGGCGAGGCCAAGTGGGGCCAGACCAGCCGCCTGACGCTGCTGCTGCCGCACGGCTACGAGGGCTCGGGCCCGGAGCACTCGAGCGCCCGCATCGAGCGCTTCCTGGCGCTCGCCGCGGAGGGCAACATCCGCATCGCCAACCCCAGCAATGCCGCCCAGTACTTCCACCTGCTGCGCCGCCAGGCGCTGATCCGCAAGCCGCGCCCGCTGATCGTCTTCACGCCGAAGGGGCTGCTGCGCCTCGACCGCGCCTCCGCCACGGTCGACCAGCTGACCGGCGGCCAGTTCCACTTCATCCTCGATGACCCGACGGCGGCCCAACGGCGCGAGAAGGTCGAGCGCCTGGTGCTCTGTACCGGCAAGGTCTACTGGGACATCGACGCGAGCGAGCGCCGCGGCGCGGCCGAGAACGTCGCGATCGCCCGGGTCGAGATGCTCTACCCGTTCGCCAAGCAGCAGCTCAGCGAGCTGATCGGCGCCTACCCCAACCTGAAGGAAATCGTCTGGACGCAGGAGGAGCCGCGCAACATGGGCGCCTGGAAGGTGATGTCGCGCCGCATGCCGGACCTGCTGCCCGAGGGCGTCGAGCTCGGCTACGTCGGCCGCCCGACGCGGGCCAGCCCGGGCGAGGGCTACTCGGTCGCCCATGCGCGCGAGCAGGAGCGGATCGTGCTCACTGCGCTCACCCCGGGGGCCTGATGCGCAAGCCGGTCCCCGGGCCGCTGTTCGCCCGGGTGAAGCTGCTCTCTTACATCGAGCTGGCGATCTTTGGGGCGTTGATCGCCTTCTGGCTGCTGCCTGGGTTCGACACGGAGACGATGGCTTTCGGGTGGGCGCACGGGGTCGGCTTCATCCTGCTCTGCCTCCTGATCTGGGTCGCCTGCGGCAAGCGCGAGGCGCCCTACACCCTGCTGGCGGCGACGCTGACGCCGGTCGGGCCGGTCGGCAGCGTGATCGGAATCGAGCTGATCGAGCGGCGCGGATGGGGCGTGGGCATCCGTGATTCCCCGCAGAAACCCTTGGAAACGTCGTAGTTCCGCTCAAGAGACCTTGACCCAGGGGCCCGCAGGCGCTATAGGTAGGCAGTGACTGTTCGTCTCGAGCAGTCCCGTTCGAGAGAACAGGCGCGTCGGCATCCCTCCCTGGCTACCGACGCATAGGTGCAGTGAGGGTCGCGCGGACCCCCTGCCTCCCGCGGCCCTCCTGTACCACCTTGGGCAAAATCAGCCCCGCAGGCTCCTCAGCACGGTCTGCAGGATGCCGCCGTTGCGGAAGTAGGCGACCTCGTTCGGGGTGTCCAGTCGGACCGTCGCCTCGAACTCGACTTCTCCGGCGGCGACCGTCACCGTCTTCGCCTCGCCGTCCCGCAGGTCCCCGACGTCGACCGTCTCCTCGCCCGTCAGGCCGAGCGAGGCGATCGACTCGCCGTCCGGGAACTGGAGCGGCAGCACGCCCATCCCGATCAGGTTCGAGCGGTGGATGCGCTCGAAGGACTCGGCGATCACGGCGCGCACGCCGAGCAGCTTCGTCCCCTTGGCCGCCCAGTCGCGCGAGGAGCCCGAGCCGTACTCCCTGCCGGCGAGCACGACCAGCGGCACGCCCTGCTCGGCGTAGTCCATCGCCGCCTCGAAGATCGTCGTCTCCTCGCCGTCGGGGAAGTGGCGGGTGTAGCCGCCGGCCCGCTCGACCAGCAGGTTGCGCAGGCGGATGTTGGCGAAGGTGCCGCGGATCATCACCTCGTGGTTGCCGCGGCGCGAGCCGTAGGAGTTGAAGTCGCGCGGCTCGACGCCCTGCTCGATCAGCCACTCGCCGGCCGGGCTCGCCTTCTTGATTGCGCCGGCGGGCGAGATGTGGTCGGTGGTGATCGAGTCGCCGAGCAGCGCGAGCACGCGGGCGCCGCCGATCGGCTCGACCGGCGGCGGCTCGGGCGGCATGCCGTCGAAGAAGGAGGGCCGGCGCACGTAGGTCGAGTCGGGCCAGGTGTAGCGGTCGCCCTCGGGCACCTCGACCGCCTGCCAGGTCTCGTCGCCCTCGAGCACGCCGCCGTAGTTGCGGGTGAACATCTCCGAGGCGACCGAGCGGCCGATCAGCTCCTTGATCTCGGCCGGGTCAGGCCAGACGTCGCTCAGGTAGACCGGCTCGCCGTCCGAGCCCTCGCCCAGCGGCTCGCTCGTCAGGTCGAGGTCCATGCGGCCGGCGAGCGCGTAGGCGACGACCAGCGGCGGGCTGGCAAGGTAGTTGGCCTTTACGTCCTGGTTGATCCGGCCCTCGAAGTTGCGGTTGCCGGAGAGCACCGCGCAGACCGCGAGGTCGTTCTGCTCGACCGCGGCGGAGATCTCCGGCGCCAGTGGCCCGGAGTTGCCGATGCAGGTCGTGCAGCCGTAGCCGACCAGGTTGAACTGGAGCTCGTCGAGGTACTCGGTCAGGCCGGCCCGCTCGAGGTAGTCGGTGACGACGGTCGAGCCGGGCGCCAGCGAGGTCTTCACCCAGGGCTTGCGCACGAGGCCGCGCTGCACGGCGTTGCGGGCCAGCAGGCCGGCGCCGATCATCACCGAGGGGTTGGAGGTGTTGGTGCAGCTGGTGATCGCCGCGATCACCACGCGGCCGTGGTCGAGCTCGACCTTCGTGCCGTCCTCCAGCGTCAGCTCGACCGCGTCCTCGCTGCCGCGTCCGATCGTCGCCGCCGGGGCTCCGCTGACGGCGGGACGCGGCCGGCCGCGCTCGTCGTCGTGCTCCTCGGCGGGCGGGTCGGAGGCGGGGAACGACTCTTCGCTCGCCTCGTCGACGCCGTTGCCGAGCTGCTCCGCCGCCTCGGGGTCGAACTCGCGCATCGCCTCGAGGAAGGCCTGCTTGGCCTGCGCCAGCGGCACCCTGTCCTGGGGGCGTTTCGGCCCGGCGATGCTCGGCACGACGTCGCCGAGGTCGAGCTCCAGGGTCGCCGAGAAGACCGGGTCCTCGGAGTCGGCGTCGTGGAACATGCCCTGCTCGCGCGCGTAGGCGTCGACCAGCTCCAGCGTCTCGGTCGGCCGCCCGGTCAGCTCGAGGTAGCGCAGCGTCTCGGCGTCGATCGGGAAGATCGCGCAGGTCGAGCCGAACTCCGGCGACATGTTGCCGATCGTCGCCCGGTCGGCGAGGCCGAGCGTCGCCAGGCCGGGGCCGAAGAACTCGACGAACTTGGAGACGACGCCGTGCTCGCGCAGCATCTCGGTCACCGTGAGCACCAGATCGGTCGCCGTCGCCCCCTGCGGCAGCTCGCCGCCGAGCTTGAAGCCGACCACCTGCGGCAGCAGCATCGAGACCGGCTGGCCGAGCATCGCCGCCTCGGCCTCGATCCCGCCGACGCCCCAGCCGAGCACGCCGAGGCCGTTGACCATCGTCGTGTGCGAGTCGGTGCCGACCAGCGTGTCGGGGTAGGCCTGCCACGTGCCGGCGCGGTCGCTGCTGTAGACGACCTGGGAGATGTGCTCGAGGTTGACCTGGTGGCAGATCCCGGTCGCCGGCGGCACGACGCTGAAGTTGTCGAAGGCCTCGCGCCCCCACTTGAGGAACGAGTAGCGCTCGCGGTTGCGTTCGAACTCGCGCTCGGCGTTGACCGCGAAGGCGCGCTCGTTGCCGAAGGCGTCGACCTGGACCGAGTGGTCGATCACCAGGTCGACGTCGACCAGCGGGTTGATCTTCTCCGGGTCGCCGCCGATCTCGGCCATCGCGTCGCGCATCGCCGCCAGGTCGACGACGGCGGGCACCCCGGTGAAGTCCTGCATCAGCACCCGCGCCGGCTGGTAGGGAATCTCGGCGCTCGGCGTAGCCGCGGCGTCCCAACTCGCGATCGCCTCGACGTCCTCCCGCTTGGCCGAGACCCCGTCCTCGAGCCGCAACACGTTCTCCAGCAGCACCTTGATCGAGTACGGCAGGCGGGCGACGTCGAAGCGCTGTTGCAGCGCATCCAGCCTGAAGACCTCGTAGGAGCGAGCGCCGACGTCGAGCGTCGATCGGGCGCCGAAGGAGTCGAGGGAGGTCACAGATCCATCCTAGGCGAGGCGACGAGTCAGGCGAGGCCCAGGAAGAGCTACACCGACGAAGCCGCGACGACAGACACATCGTCGTGGTCGATCGCCCCGCGCCTCTGGGCGCGCGCCGTCACAAGTGCAGGCTTGCGGCTTGCGGGTGCCACGTCGAGCACGAACTCGATCCCAAGCCGCCTGACTGCGTTGATGATCGTGTCGACCTCCGGGTTGTGCTCCCCGGACTCGAGCTTGACGACGCGCGGCTGCGAGACGCCCAGCTTCGCCGCCAGGGCCCTCTGGCTCAGCTTGTGCTCGGCGCGATAGCGCAGAAGCGTCGCCGCAAACTCCCGCGCGGGAGCGAGCCTCTGCCACTCCGCCCGAAAGCTCGGATCGGCCAGCTGCTCCTTCGCCAAGAGGGCATCGAAGTTCTTGCGTGAAGGCGCCATCGCGAACCATGATAATAACTCTGTTATCAGAGGTCAACCATGGCGCTTCAGACGATCGCTCGCTGCCGCGACCGCTCCATCAAAGTCCTTCTTCTTCGCCGCAACCGCCAGAACCACGAATCGAGCGCCGAATCGCGCGTAGACCGGTCGAACCTCGCAAGCCCCCTGCTTCGGCCGCAGCTCGAACAGATTCGCCTCACCCTTCAGCGACTTCATATGCGGCGACGGCAGATCCGGCCCGAGATCCTTCAGCTTCTGCACGACGTTGAAGACCGCCTTGCGATCTCCGCGGGACTTCACGTCCTCGAAGTCGATGACCGCATCGCTGTCGAAGTCGACAACCCAGGCTCTCGGCTGTTGTGCCATTCCAGCGACATTAGCCGTGGCCGCGGACTCAATGTCTTGTCATCAGATAGGGAGGTAGGCGCTTCCCCGCGACCTTCGGGTTATGAGCTTTTGTTCCGCGAGGTCGGCTGGACTACGTGGAGCCGAGTTTCAAGCGGATTCACGAGATTGAGCTACGTGAAGATCGGCTGGAAGGCTCACCTTCGGCGGTCGTCTCGATGCCTTTTGTCGTCACACAAACGCGCTTAAGCGCGAAGCTCGCCCGAACGATGCGCCGCGTTCGGTAGCACGAAAAAGGGGCCGGCGAGCTTGCGCTCTAAGCGTCGGTGGAAGCGACGCACCGGACCCCGAATACAGAGTCAGGACAGCACCGCCCCGCGGCGCCAAAGCCTTTGCTCAGCGCTTGTCGGACTGACCCTTGGCTACGGTGGCGGCAGCTTTTTGACCTTGGTCGCCGGAGGCGATCTTCACGGAGATTCCCGGAGCAGCGAGGGCGAAGTGGGCCAGGGCGCGCTGCTGGGGTGGCGCGACGGTGATCTCCACCTTGTTCTTCTCGATCGCCCTGACGACCGCGGCGGCGACCTGCTCGGGGGTTCCCGTGCCCAAGCCGGGGATCGGGGGGGCGCCGGAGTCCGAGTACATGCCGGCTTCGCGGATCGTGCCGGGCGAGACGATCGAGACGCCGATGCCCAGCGGGTCGAGGTCCGCCCGCAGGCCGAGGGCGAAGCCGCGCAGGCCGAACTTGGTCGCGTTGTAGATCGAGGAGAGCGGCGTCGCCGACTTGCCCGAGAGCGAGGAGATGAAGACCATATGGCCGGAGCCCCGCTCCAGCATCGACGGCTCGAGCGCTCGGGCCAGCAGGATCGGCGCCTCGAGGTTCACCCGCAGGGTGCCGGTCAGCTGCTCGGGGCTGTAGTCGGGCAGACGGCCGGTGCCGGGCAGACCGGCGTTGGCGATCAGCGCGTCGACCGCGCCCGCCTCCGCGGCGAGCTTCTCGGCCGCCCCGGGCTCGGCCAGGTCGGCGACGATCGTCGTGTGCCCCTCGCCCGGCAGCTCGGCGGCGAGCGCGTCGAGCGCCTCCCCCTTGCGGGCGCTGAGGATCAGCTTCGCGCCGCGGCCGGCGAGCGCCGCCGCCATCGCCCGCCCGAGGCCGCCGCTGGCGCCGGTCAAGAGGGCTGAGCGGCCTGAAAGTTCCATCCCGGAGCGCAAGCTAGCAGCGATCCGGTCGAAAGGAATCCGGGATGAAAGTGCGAAGGGCAACAAAATGTTTGCGTCTTGTAAGCATCCGGCCGGGCAATCGTCTACACTGCTCGCCGTTCCGAACAACCGAAACGCCGAATCCCGCTTGCCAGAGGCGATGCGGGAACGGGGGAACCACGTTTTCGGGGCTAACTCGCTCACATAGAGCGGGGGCGCAGGCTCCTACAGCGCCAGCCCGACAGCTAACCCCGTAGGCCGACGAAGGAGATCGGTTTGCTGAAGAGCCATTCACATTTCAAGGCGGGGTTGGTCGCGATGGCGGCGCTTGTGGTCCTCGCGATGCTTCCCGCGGGCGCCAGCGCAAACTGCGACGGCGGCGGACTCACCCCCGCGGAAGTCGACATGTGTACGCCGACGCCGAAGGCGCGGCTGCTGAAAAACGGGATGCTGATCCCGCCGAAATCCGCCCCGGGGCGAGTGAAGCGCGTGATCGCCTTCGCCAACCGGATCCGCACCAAGCCGTACATCTACGGCGGCGGCCACGGCCGCTGGTGGGATCGCGGCTATGACTGCTCCGGATCCGTCAGCTACGCCCTGCACGGCGGCAACTTCCTCACCAGCCCGCTTCCCTCCGGCCCGATGGAGCGCTGGGGCATGAACGGCGAAGGCCGCTGGATCACCGTCTACGCCAACCCGGGCCACGCC
>DATFMX010000124.1:0-8118 GCA_035266685.1 Solirubrobacterales bacterium | reverse complement strand
CGGGCCGGACCCGCTCGGCGCCACCACCACCGCCCGCGGCTCGGTCGCAGCCACAGAGCCTCCAGCGTGGCGAGGTCGGGCTGCCTTGGCGCTCTGATTGAGCGTCAGTCGGTCCCCGGCACTTAGATGGAGACCCCACTTTTTTCGATTGTGCGCGCCACGCGCGCGCCTGAACCTCCTAGCGTGGCCGGCATGAACTTCCTTGCCGAGGCGCCCATGTCGATCCGACCGCCGGGCCGTGTTAACGTACGTACGTCTAATAAGCAAATCGTACGTACGCTTCCACTGGAGGGTCCGATGGCGATCACCGCCTCGAAATTGCGCGCCGATGTCTATCGCCTGCTCGACGAGGTCCTCGAGACCGGCAAGCCGCTGGAGATCGAGCGCAACGGCAAGCTGCTCGTCGTCGAGCCAAAAGAGCCGGCCGAGAAAGGCTCGGTCCTGGACCGGCTGCCGCGCCGCGAGGGCGCGATCGTCGGCGATCCCGACGAGCTGATCCACATCGACTGGTCCTCGGAGTGGAACCCTGATCCAAATTGACACCCATATCGCCCTCTGGCTCTACGCCGGCATGGACGAGAAGCTGCCGGCCGCAGCCCGCGCGTCAATCGATGAGGGGGAGCCTCGGTTCTCGCCAATCGCGGCGCTGGAGCTCAAGTATCTGCACGAAATCGGTCGGGCTCGAGATCCGCTGCCGATCATGCTCACCGCCTTGAAGCAGGACATCGGCCTTGAGCTGGCGGACGTATCCGCCGCCGAGCTGGCCGGGGCGGCCGTGGAGCTCTCCTGGACCCGCGACCCGTTCGACCGTCTGATCGCCGCCCACGCGATCGTCGCCAATGCGCCGCTGGTCACGGCTGACAAGACGATCCGCGAGAACCTCCCGCTCGCGATCTGGAGCTGACCGGGCGCGGCACGGCTCGCGGCGCGCCCACCTACCGCAAGCTGAGCTTCCGCCCCACCCTGCCGCCGGGAATCGCGACCAGCAGCTGCCCGACGGGGCGGTCGCTCGCCCTGGCAAGCCGATGCCCGGTCCGTCCGAGGCCGACGCGGAAGGTGTGAGCCTGGCCGCCGGTGAGGTGGAAGCCGCGGCGCGCGATCGCCCGGCGCACGATCCGCGTCCTCACCCGGCGCCTGCCGCGGCGATGGACGACGACGCGCTTGGGCAGCCGGGCGCGGACGATGATCTGGCCCGGGCACTCGGTGCCGACCGGCCACTCGCAGCGCAGCCGTAGGCGCACGGCGTTGCCGCCCGGCTTCGCCCGCAGCAGCGAGATCGGCACCGGCACGCCGACGTCGCGGCAGCCGAGCAGCTTGTCGGAGCCGGCGCCGATGTCGAGCGCGTATACGCAGACCCGCTGGCTGCCGCTGCCGACGACCGGGAAGCTGGCTTCGAAGCCGTGGCCGGCGCCCGCCCGCGGGTAGGTCGCGGCCAGGTCGCTGCGTTCCCGCGAGGCGATCGGGCCGAGATCGAAGCGGGTCGCGTCGCCTTCGCCGGCCTTGCCGCCGACGTAGGCGCGGATCGAGACCTGCTTGTGCGGCGCGTTGGGGTCGAAGGCCCAGCCGGAGATGGCGACCTGGCCGGGCGCCGGCGAGCTGACCGAGTCGAAGCTGCCGCGCGGGTCGTCGCTGGTCGAGGTCGGGGTCGCCCCCGCCGTCGCCCCTTCGACGTAGTTGTTGTCGACGTTGATCGTCACCCCGCCGTAGGTCTCGTTATGGCCGCCGCGGTACTGGTGGATGCGCTGGTGGTCGCCCCAGGCGCTCGCCGGGACGTAGGAGTCGAGCGCGTTGGCGTGGCCGTTCCAGTTGGCGAACCAGAGGTCGTCCGGCTGCCGGTAGATGCCGCCGAGCCGGCCGGCGAGGTCGGTCATCCCCGAGGCGCTGCTGCTGTAGACGCCGGCGTCGTAGCCGAGCGCGTGCAGGCGGGTCGTCCACGCTTCGAGAAAGGTCAGCGTCGCGCTGCTGGCGCTCGACGTGCGGCTGTAGCTCTCCATGTCGAAGTAGATCGGGCTGCCTTCGCCGATCCCGACCAGGCGCGCCTCGTTGACCGCGTCGGTCGCCGCCTGGCCGCCCTGCAGGGCGGCCGAGCCGGCGCTCAGCTTGGCGCAGGAGGAACAGCTCGAGGTCGGCGCCTGGAGGCCGACGTAGGTCGGGATCAGGCGCCAGCCCGCCGCGGTCTGTTCGGATACCCAGCTCGCGGTCAGGTTGGGCTGCGAGCAGCCGCGATTGCTGCCGCCGATGTAGACACCGATCGCCCGGTAGGGCGAGGAGGACCAGGCCGACATCGCGCGGCGCGAGGGCGCGGTACAGGCGTCGAAGCCGAGCCCGGTGTAGTCGGCGGCCGAGAGCCGGGCCGGGCGCACGCGGCTCGCCTGCGCGCGGGCCCGAGCGGCCCGGGCCTCCGACCCGGGGTCGACGACGATCGCCCGCCGCCGTCCGATCGCGCTCGCCGGGCAGCGCTGGCTCGCTCCCGGCGTCCCCAGGTATACGGCCCTGCGGTCGAGCCTCACGCAGGCGTGCGGATGCTCGGCCAGCGGGATGACCGGCCAGCCGTCGGGGGCGGCGGTCGTCTGACCGCCGAAATGGATCGTCTTGGCGCCGGCGCCGGCCGGAAGCACGGCGACCAGCGCGAGCATGACCAGAAGCGCGCGCCGCATCTCTCCCCCAACCATTTCACCAGGCAAACGTTTCGGCCCGGTTCGAAACCGGGTCGCAAGAAGACGCTCAGGCCGGGACGAGGTCCAGCTCGCGCCAGGGGCCCTCGCCGGCCATCGGCTGGGTGCGGCCGTGCAGCCAGTCCTCCTGCAGGTCGTCGTAGTGGGGGCTGGCGGGGTGGCCGGACTGGCCGGTGAACATCTGCCAGCGCGAGCGCTCGGGCGCGGTCGGGTCGCCGACCATGCGCCAGCTCGGCGCCCAGACCGCCTTGTAGGGGTCGTTGGGGTCGTAGGCGATCTGGCTGACGGTCTCCTGCGCGCCGCCCGCCCGCAGGCTGCGGTTGAGCAGCCGGCGCAGCAGCGGGTTGGCCTCGCCCAGCGGGTGTGGGAACTCCATCTCGTGGACGCGGCCCCAGCGCCAGGCCTCGGGGTCGGGCCCGAAGCGGTCGGTGAGGTCGTCGAGCGCCCCCGCCAGCGCTTCGAGCACGAGCTCGTCCCAGGGGCGGCCGATCAGCTCCTCGTCGGCCTCCTCCCAGAGCTCCATCAGGCGGGAGTGCCAGCGCCAGGGCGAGGTGACATGCGGCGTGAAGCCGTTGTCGGCGCGGTCGAGCCAGCGCTCGCAGAGGTCGCGGTCGCCGATCGCCGCGCGCGCGACCTCGCGGCCGAGGCGCAGCAGGAAGGCCTGGTAGATCGTGCCGGCGATCGAGTCCGGGTCGAGCCGGCCGTCCCAGCTGCGCAGCCGCTCCAGCGCGCTCAGCTCGCGCTGCCCGGAGGGCGTCAGGCGGCCGAGGCGGCGCGCCGCCTCGAGCCCGGGGATCGAGAGGTTGTCGGACTGCATCGCCTCGAAGCTCTCGACGTCGTGCTCGGCGCCGGCCCGCAGCAGCTGCTCGATCCGCCGCGCGCGGAAGCCGTCGAGCCAGTCGCTGGTGATGTGGTGCGGGTACTCGTCGCCGACGATCCGGTTGTTGGCGGTGACGAGGAAGCCGCTCTCGGGGTCGACGGTCTCCGGCAGCTCGTCGTAGGGCACCTCGCCGTCCCACTCATAGGCGCCGTCCCAGCCCGGCTTCGGCAGGTCGGGACAGCCGCCGCGGCGCAGCGGCAGGCGGCCGATCAGCTTGTAGCCGATCGAGCCGTGGCGGTCGGCCCAGATCAGGTTCGAGGCGGGCGAGGTGTGGCCCTCCAGGGCGGCGACCAGCTCGGGGCCGGAGCGGATGGCGTGCAGCTCGAACATCCCCGCGAAGGCGGTCGGGTTGTCGAGCGTGATCCAGCGCAGGGCGAGCGGCTCGGCGTCGTCGGCGCCGAGCGCCGCGTTGACCAGCGGGCCGTGGTGGGTGATCCGCACATCGAGAACCTCCGGCGCGTCGCGTCCCTTGACCGCGATCTCCTCGCGCACGACCTCCAACGGCCGCCACTCGTCCTCGAACAGGTAGCGGTCGCCGTCGACCCGCTCGACGAAGAGGTCCTGGACGTCGGCCATGACGTTGGTGAAGGTCCAGCAGACGTCGTTGTTCTGGCCCATGTAGACGCCCGGCATGCCCGGCAGCGAGGCGCCGCGGACGAAGCGGTCGCCGAGCGTCAGGCCGACCTGGTACCAGATGCCCGGCATGCTCGGCGGCAGGTGCGGGTCGCCGGCGATCAGCGGCGCCCCGGTCGCGCTGAGGCTGCCCGCGACCGCCCAGTTGTTGGAGCCGCTCGCCTCGGCGGCGAGGCCGATCGAGCGGCGCACGGCGTCGATCTGCTCGGCCAGGCCGAGCCCGTCGCCCGACCACGGTTCCTGGGTGACGACCGGGTTGTCGGCCGGGTAGCCGGGGTCGAGCCGGGCGGCCAGCTCGGGGCCGAGCTCACGCGTCATGTCGGCGCGCAGCAACTCCTTCTCCCAGTTGGTCGAGAGGCCGAAGGCGAGCAGCTTGCCGAGGCCGAGGATGTCGGCCGGGCGCCAGGGCTCGAACTCGAGCCGCAGCAGGCGCATCTCGAACGGCGCCGCCTTGGCGCTGCGCGCGGCGGCGTTGACCCCGGCGCAGAAACGCTCGAGCAGCGCACGCAGCTCGGTGTCGAGGGCATCCGCCTCGCGCTCGGCGACGCGCCGCATCCCCAGCGTCCGCATCAGCCGGTCGACCGGCAGCCCCTCCTCGCCGGCGAACTCGGAGACCCGGCCGGAGAGCGCGCGGCGGTAGAAGTCCATCTGCCAGAGCCGGTCCTGCCCGTGGCAGAAGCCCTCGGCGAAATAGAGGTCGGCGGCGGAGGCGGCCTCGATATGCGGCACACCCCAGCGGTCGCGCCGCACCCGTACGGTCCCCTCCAGCCCATCGAGCTCGATCGTCCCCTTCTGCTTCGGAAGCGGCCGTCGCGCCAGCCAGTGCCACAGCGCCGCGGTCCCGGCAGCGGCCAGCCCGGTGCCCGCGGCGCCCGCCGCGATCCCGACCCGTGCCGCCCGCCCGCGATCCATGCCCGCACCATACTGGCTAGCTGGCCAGTTTCGCTTCCGGTGCGCCTTTCGTACTCCATAGGTACGAAAGACGCACCGGAACGTCAGTCGCTCAGGTCGTCGGGCAAGCGCCCCTCGGCCTCCAGCTTCTGCAGGTGGGCGTCCATGACCATCGCGGCGGCGGGGCGCAGCTCGGTGGGAACGTCGGACCAGGCCTCGGCCAGCAGCGCCGCCTTCGAGCGCTCGCCGCGCTCGAGCGCGGCCAGGAGGCGGCGCTCGCGCATCTCGCGGTGCTCGACGTACTCGGCGAGCTTTGCCCCCGGGTCGGTCACCCAGGGGCCGTGGCCCGGGCAGATCAGCTCGATCGGCTCGGCCTGGAGCAGGCGCAGCGAGGCCATGTAGGCGGCGAGCGAGCCGCCGTCGGGTGGGACGAAGGTCGAGCCCTCGCCGAGCACCAGGTCGCCGCTGAAGCAGACGCCGTCGACAGTGAGGAAGCAGATGTGGTCGGCGGCGTGCCCGGGGGTAGCCAGCGCCCGCAGGCCACCGTGCTCCTCGCCGTCGCCCGGCAGCACCACCTCGACTCCGAGCCGCGCCGCCCCGTCCGCGTGGTCGCCGTGGCTGTGGGTCAGCAGGACGATCCCGATCCCGCCGCGCTCCTCGCCCGCGGCGCGCACCGCGTCGAGGTGTCCGGCGTCGTCGGGCCCGGGGTCGATGACCATGCATGGCCCGGCCCCGTACAGATAGGTGTTCGTCCCCTCCAGCGTCATCGGCCCCGGGTTGGGCGCGACGATCCGCAGGATCTCGGGGTGTCCGGGGGCGAAAGTCACCTTGTCTGGCGAGTTAGTCGCACATATAGCGACTAACTCGCCAACCGCGGCTCAGGCGGCACTTGCCGCGACCTCCGCGGCTATCGCTTCCCGCGCCTCGTCGGGTTCGAGCACGACCAGGTCTCCCGCGCCGCGCAGGATCTCGCGAACCAGCCACGAGGTGCCCGCGTAGGGCAGCTCGACGACGACGGCGCCGTCGGCCAGCTCCTCGACCACGGTGCGCTCCTCGCGCAGCCAGCGGGCGCGCTCGGGCGAGACCCAGACGCGGGCGACCTGTGCGGTCGGCACCTCGCCGTCGGTCATCCAGCCCTCAACCCCCGCCAGCTCTTCGACCTCCTGGCGCGGCTCGTAGGTCTGCTCGCTCGGCTGCGCCTCTTTGACCCGGTCGAGCTTGAAGTGGCGGATGCCCTCCCTGGTCAGGTCGTAGCACTCGACGTACCAACCCTCGCGCCCGTTCTCCAGCCGGTAGGGCTCGACCCGGCGCTTGGTGAACTGGTCCTCGTTCTCCTTGTAGTACTGGATCTCCAGCACCCGGCGCGAGCCGATCGCCTCGTTGACCAGCCGCGCGACCTCGGCGTCGCCTTCGCCTCCGGACGCGATCTCCAGGCCCTCCATCGAAGGGTCATGGCCGAGCGCCTTGACGATCTTCTCGCGGGCGCTCTGCAGGCCGCCCTTCGGCAGGCGGTCGCCGAACAGATCGATCGCCGCGACCAGCGCCTTCGCCTCCAGCGGCAGCAGCCGCGCCGGGCGGGCGAAGTTGTCGCCGTAGGGCTGCGTGTCGACCTCGATCTCGTCGCCCAGCACTTCCGCGTAGAGGACGTAGGTGCCGCCGCCGAAGTTGACGACGTTGAGCAGGTCGATGTCCTCCTGCAGTTCCTCGCCGCTCAGTTCGAGCCGCTGGCAGAGCTCGGAGAAGCTCAGCCGCTCGCCGCGCTTCGCCGAGTCGATCAGCAGCCCGGCGAGGGTGACGAGGCGGGCGAAGCGCTCCGGCCGGATCGCCGCCTCGCCGCGGCCGTTGCCGCGCGAGCGCGACGGGGCCTCGCGCAGCGGCCGGTCGACGACCTCGGCGACCTCGAACTCGCCACGATGGCGGTCATGCAGCAGGTCGAGCCGCTCGCGGGCCTCGGCGCGCAGCTCCTCGGGCTCCAGCACCTCGACGTTCTGGCGCCAGCGCAGCACCCAGGCGATCAGCTCGCGCGGCGAGGCGTAGTCGGTCTCGAAGACCGAGCCCTTGGCGGGAGCGTCGTCGGCCTTGCGCGCCGGGCGCAGCTCGCCGTATTCGCCGAAGTCGCGCTCGATCAGCCAGGCGATCCGGTCGCGGACGAAGATCTTCGCCCGCTCGCGGATCTCACCGAGCTGCCAGTCGGCGCGGCTGCCGTAGTCGCGGCGGTCGAAGCTCTCGGGGGGCGAGAAGTCGTGCTCGGCCTTCGAGGCGTAGCCGACCTTGCCCTGGATGCGGGAGAGGCGGAAGACGCGCACCGCGTCGCGCTCGTGCGCGTGGCCGATCAGATAGAACTGGCCGGAGCGGAAGACGAGGTGGTAGGGGTCGACCCGGCGCTTCTCGGTCTCGTCGCGCTCCATCGTGTAGTAGGTGAACTCGATCGTCTTGCGGCGCGAGATCGCGGTCTCGATCTTGGAGAGGCGCTGCGAGAGGTCGCGTCCTCCGGCGGAGGCGGTCATCGCCATCTCGACCGGCGCCCGTTCCCCCTCGCTGACCGGGTTGGGGTGGCCCCAGGCGACCTGCTGTAGGGCGAGCCGCAGCGGCTCGGCGTAGGCGAATTCGCCCTGGCTGAGCAGCGAGAGCGCGGTGCTCAGCGAGGCCAACTCGTCGTCGGCGAACTCGATCGCGTCGAGGTAGAAGTTCTCCGGCGGCAGCGAGTAGAGCTCGGCCTCGAAGAACCCCTCCCCCGGTTTCTCGACCCCGAGCTGGATGCCGAGGCTCTCCAGCTCGGCGCGGTCGGCGTAGAAGCGGCGCGCGAAGGCGTCGTCGTTCATGTCGCTGTAGCCCTCGACCTCGCGCTTGATCTCCAGCGCCGAGACCGGCCTGCCCTGCGCCATCAGGAAGGAGATCAGCGAGAGCTGGCGGATCAGCTTCTCGGTGTCCTTGGCCACGGTTGCCAGGATAGTCGGGGGACCCGGAGCGGCCTCCCGCCCATCGGGCTGAATCCCCGCATTTTGCGGGGATGGCGGAGGCGGCCTGGACGGGACTCAG
>DATFMX010000123.1:0-10061 GCA_035266685.1 Solirubrobacterales bacterium | reverse complement strand
GCGCACGGTCTCGTAGAGGGCGACGACGTCGACTTCGGCGCCGCGCGCGCGCAGGGCATCTGGCAGCACATCGCGGGCCTCGGCGGCGCGCGCGACGAGCACGCGCTTGCCCTCGACGTCGATCTCCGCCAGCGCTTCGACCAGGGCCTCGGCGACGAATCGCTCGGGGACCATGTCGGCGGTGATCCCATGCCCGGCAAGTGCCCGCGCGGTCCCCGGGCCGATGGCGGCGATCGTCGCCCCCGCTTGGACTTCACCCTCGACGCTGGCATCCAGCTTCCCTACTTGCTGCAGTTGCGGACCCTTTCCAAACGCCCGAGCATCCAGCCCTGCGCTCGCCATCGCCTCGAACAGGAGACGCACCCCGTTCGGGCTCGTCAGGCAGACCAGCGAGTACTCCCCGCCGCCGATCCGCTCGACCGCCTGCCGCGCCTCGTCGTTCTCGAGCCGCGGCTCGATTCGGATCGCCGGCAGCTCGACGACCTCGGCGCCGAGCCCGCGAAGCGTCGCCGCCAGGCCGCTCGCCTGCGCCCGTGCCCGCGTGACGACGACGCGCTTGGCGTGCAGCGGGCGGCGCTCGAGCCAGGCGAGCGATTCGCGCCGCGAGACCACCTGCCCGACGACGATCAGCGCCGGGGCGCCGACGTCCTCGCGTTCGACCGCGTCGGCGAGCGTGCCCAGCGTCGCGACGACGGTGCGCTGTCCCTCCATCGTGCCGCGCTCGACCGCCGCCGCCGGCTCGCCGGCGTCGCGGCCCGCGGCGATCAGCGCGGCGGCGTTGTCGCGCAGCCGTTTGACCCCCATGTAGAAGACGAGCGTGCCGGGGAAGCGGGCGAGCGCCTCCCAGTCGAGCGCCGTCTCCGCCTTCTCCGGATCCTCGTGCCCGGTGACGAAGGCGACCGCCGAGGCGTCGTCGCGATGGGTCACCGGGATCCCGGCGTAGGCGCTCGCCGCGACCCCGGCCGTCACCCCGGGCACGACCTCGAACTCGACCCCGGCCTCGCGCAGCGCTTCTCCCTCCTCGCCGCCGCGGCCGAAGACGAACGGGTCGCCGCCCTTCAGCCGCACGACGCTCTTCCCCGCCCGTGCCGCCTCGACCAGCCGCTCGCCGATCTCGCCCTGCGGGACGGATGGCTTGCCGGGCGCCTTGCCGACGTAGACCAGCTCGGCGTCGGGACGGGCGCCGTCGAGGGCGCCGGGAGGGATCAGGCGGTCGTAGTAGATCGTGTCGGCCGCGCCGATCAGCTCCAGCGAGCGCGCCGTCATCAGCCCAGGGTCGCCGGGCCCCGCGCCGACCAGGTAGACGACTCCGGGCCTCACCGTCATTCCGGTGCGCCTTTTGCTCGCATAGGTGACATAAAGCGCACCGGAAGCCCTACAGGGCCTCGGCCCGGTCGAGGATCTCGCGGGCGCCGGCGCCGAGCAGGCGCTCGGCGAGCAGGGCGCCGGCCGCGGCGGGCTCGGCCGCCTCGCCCGCGACCCGGTCGCGGATCCACTCGCTGCCGTCGGGCAGGCCGACGAAGGCCTCGATCGCGATCGACTCGCCCGCGACCCGCGCGTGGACGCCGATCGGCGTCGCGCAGGTCGCCTCGAGCAGGGCGACGGCGGCGCGCTCGGCGGTCAGCTCGCGCAGCGCCCTCTCCTCGCCGATCGCGGCGGCGACCGCGATCGTCTCCTCATCGCCCTCGCGCGCCTGCAGGACGAGCGCGCCCTGGCCCGCCGCCGGCGTCATCGCCTCGGCCGGGATCGCAAAGGACGCCTCGTCCGCGCGCCCCAGGCGCCGCAGCCCCGCGGCGGCGAGGACGATCGCGTCGAGCTCGTCCCCGGCCAGCTTGCGCAGCCGCGTGTCGACGTTTCCGTGCAGCTCGCCCACCGCGAGGTCGGGACGCGCCGCGAGCAGCTGCGCCCGCCGCCGCAGGCTGGCAGTCCCCACCCGCGCGCCCTCCGGCACCTCGTCGAGCGACCCACCGACCCCGATCCAGGCATCCGCCGGATCCTCTCGCACCGGCACCGCGGCGATCACCAGCCCCTCAGCCATCTCCGCCGGCAGATCCTTCGCCGAATGCACCCCAATCTCAGCTTCCCCATCCAGCAGCGCCCGCTCCACCCCCCGCACGAACCGCGCCTTGTCTCCGACCTCCCCATCCGACGAAACCTCCACAAGCTCCCCCCCACCGAGGAGGTCGGCGACCTGCCCAGCCTGCGCTAGGGCCAACGCACTGCCGCGAGTAGCGATTCGGATCATCAGAAGCCTGAAGTTAAGGGGCTATCCCGGTAGGGGTGAAACGTCTTGTACTTTTTCGTTGAGCGCTTTGGGCGACAGCTCAACCCCGAACCACCGAAACAAGTTAAGTGGAACCCCTGCCGGGATAGCCCCTCCGCAACTCCGTCACTTGGGCCGTCTCTTCACCCTCCGGCGCCGTCTCCGGATCCAACCCGAACAGCTCACGCAGCGCGCTGACATACAGATACGCCTCCTCCTCGCCGGCCGAGCGCTTCATCCGCAGCGTCGGCTCGTGCAGCAGGCGCGAAGCGATCGCCTTCGCCATCGCCTCCAGCCGCTCGCGGTCGGCCTCGCCGAGGCTCTGCCAGCGGCCCTCGTTCTCGGTCAGCAGCCGCTCGACGACTTCGTTGCCGCGCGCCCGCAGCGCCGAGATCGTCGGCACCACCGAGAGCGAGGCGAGCCAGCGCTCGAAGCGGTCGAGTTCGGCGGCGATGATCGGCTCGGCCCGCTTCGCTTCGGCCTCGCGGTCGCCCGCGTTGCGGCCGACGATCGCCTGGACGTCGTCGATGTCGTGCAGGGCGACCCCGGCGATGTCGCGGCACTCCGGCTCGATGTCGCGCGGCACCGCGATGTCGACCAGCAGCAGCGGCCGTCCCTCGCGTGTCGACATCACCTGGGCGAGGCCTTCGCGCTCGACGATGTGGTGCGGCGAGTTGGTCGCCGAGACGACGATGTCGGCCGCCTGTAGCTGCTCGGGCAGGTCCTCGAAGCGCACCGCCTGGCCGCCGAAGCGCTGGGCGAGGCCGATCGCGCGGTCGTAGTGGCGGTTGGCGACGAAGACGCCCGCGGCGCCGCGCGAGACCAGCGCCCTGGCGACCAGCTCGGCGGTCTCGCCGGCGCCGATCACCAGCACGCGCTTGTCCGTCAGCTCGCCGAACGCGCGCCGCGCCAGCTCGACCGCGACCGAGGGCACCGAGACGCCGCGCTCGCCGATCGCCGTCTCCTCGCGCACCCGGCCACCCGCCGAGAGCGCGCCGCGGAACAGCCGGTTGAGGATCGGCCCGGTCGCGTTCTCGACCAGCGCCAGCTCGTAGGCGCGTTTGACCTGGCCCTGGATCTCGGCCTCGCCGACGATCATCGAGTCGAGCCCGGCGGTGACGCGGAAGAGGTGGCGCGCGGCGTCGCCGGCGCGCAGCGAGTAGAGGTGGCCGAGCAGCTCGGTCGGGCGGATCTCCGCCTGCCGGGTGAGCACGCCGAGCGCCGTCGACTCCGCTTCCACCGGGTCGGAGACGATCAGGTAGAGCTCGGTGCGGTTGCAGGTCGAGATCGCCGCCGCCTCGTGGATTCCCTCGACCCCGGTCAGCTCGTGCAGGGCGCCGACCGCGCGGCCCTCGGTCAGCGAGAGCCGCTCGCGCAGCTCCAGCGGCGCGGTCTTGTGGGAGACGCCCAGGGCGAGCAGCTCAGACATCAGGCGCTCACCTCCTCGCGCTCGCGGTCCGCCTCGCCGTTGCGCTGCTCGGCGAAGCCGGCGAGCTCGCGCAGCTCACGCTCGATCCGCTGCAGTTTCGTCGCCATGATCGCGACGTAGATCACGATCAGGGCGAGGAAGACGATGTAGGCGCCGGCGACGTACTTGCCCGCCTCGTCGAGCGGCAGCGCCGGGGCGGCGGCGAGCAGGCCGAGCACCCCGAACGAATGGACTTCACCCATGCTCTGGTCGCGAAGAATCAGATATGCACGCTCCCGCCGCATGGGTTCAGGACACCTCCGGCGCGACGCGCGAGCGGCCACCCGGCGCCGGCGCGTCGAGCGCCCGCCGCAGCCGCTTCACCTGGCCCGAGGCGCTCTTCGCCGTCAGCTCGAACTTGACCAGGGTCACCCAGAGCAGGCCGATCGCCAGCAGGCAGACGAGGAAGGTGAGCATCATCGAGCCGGGCAGGCCGCCGTTCGCGGTGCCGAAGGTGCGCGGGTGGACGAGGCTCTGCGCCATCCGCACCGCCATGAAGTTGAGCGGCACGAAGGCGCCGGCGACGATCGCGAAGACCGATGCGTAGCGGCCCTGGCGCTCGCGGTCCTCGATCGCGTAGCGGAACGGGTAGTAGGTCGCGTACATCAGGAAGACGATCAGGAAGCTGACCAGGGTCGGCTCGTCCCAGACCCACCAGTGCCCCCACGAGGCCTTCGCCCAGATCGAGCCGGTGACCAGCACGGCGACGCCGAAGATCACCGACATGTGGATCGAGACGTAGGAGTAGGCGTCCCACTTGGAGTTGCCGCTGCGCAGGTGGGCGATCGCGAAGACGCCGCCGACGACGAAGCCGACCAGCGCGGTGATCGCCAGCGGCACGTGCAGGTAGAAGATCTTCTGGATGAAGCCCTGGTCGGCGTCCAGCGGGGCGTAGAAGAAGACCAGCGAGAGCGCGGCGACGAGCGCCGCGACGGTCGCGATCGAGAGGGGTCTCAGGCCTTTGCCGTACATGCGTCTGGCGCGGTAGAGGTTTGGGGCGCATAGCGGTCGAAAGCTCGACCGCGCGCCTCAGTCCTCCAGCAGGAAGTCGAACACCGCGTATCCGACAAGGAGGAAGATCAAATCGTATAGCCCGAGCACCGCAAGCCAGGTGCCGAAGCGGTGGTAGCCGGGACCGCCCACGGCGAGCAGCGGCTCCAGCGCCCCCGTCGCGGCGATCGAGAGCGGCACGACGAGCGGCAGCAGGACGAGCGGCGTCAGCAGGTCGCGGGCGCGCGAGTTGACCGCCATCGAGGAGATCAGCGTGCCGGTAGCCGCGAGTCCGAGGTCGGCGAGCAGGAGGACCAGGGCGAGCGGCGGCAGCGGCGCCGCCGAGTCGAGGAAGAAGAGGGCGAAGACCGGGACGACGACCAGCTCGACCGCGACCAGGTAGGCGACCAGCGCCGTCGCCTTGGCGGCGAACAGCGCGCTGCGGTCGATCGGCGCCAGGCGGATCGCGTCGAAGCCGCCCTCCTCGCGCTCGGCGACGAAGAGCCGGTTGATGCCGAGGATCGCGGCGAACAGCAGCGTCGCCCAGAGCACCCCGGCGGCGAGGCTGCCGGAGAGCTGCGTGCGGTCGAGGCCGAAGCGGAAGATGACGAAGGTGGTGACGGCGAAGAGCGCCATCGCCGGCAGCGACTGCAGGGTGCGCAGCTCCGCCCGCAGGTCCTTGGCGAGGATCGCGGCGAACGCCGCGCGCGATGGCGTCACGCGGCAGCCACCCTTCCGCCGGGACCCAACTCCAGCGTCCGATCGGCCTCGCGGCGGTACCGCTCCGGGTCATGGCTGACCAGCACGCGGGTGCGGTCGGACCGTGAGCCGATCAACTCGCCGGCCAGCGCGCGCCCGGAGGCATCGAGGTTGGAGTCGGGCTCGTCGAGCAGCAGCAGCTCGGGTTCGTGCAGGACGCAGCGGCAGACCGCGAGGCGCTGCCGCATCCCCGCCGAAAGCTCGGTGACCCGGTCGTCCGCGCGGCGGTCCATCTCGACCGCCGCGAGCAGCTCCGAGATCCGCGCCTCCGCCGCCTCGCCGCGCAGTCCGTGCAGGCGCGCCTGGAAGCGCAGGTTCTCCCTGCCGCTCAGGTCACGGTAGAGCAGCGGCTCGTGGCCGAGCAATCCGATCCTGCCGCGGACCTTCCAGGCTTCGGCGGGCAGCTGCGCCCCCAGTACCCGCACCTCACCGGAGCTCGGCCGCAGCAAGGTCGCGAGGATCCTCAGCAGCGTGGTCTTGCCGGCGCCGTTGGGACCGACGACGAGCAGCGATTCGCCCTGCCGGAGTGAGACGTCGACCCCGCCGAGCGCCGGGCGTTCGTCGTAGTCCCGTCGCAGCCCAGCGACCGCGACCGCGGGTTCCGTCAACGGCGCTTGCGCAGGGTACGGCCGCCGACCTTGAGCAGCGGGCCGATCCCCTCGCGCAGCGCCTGGCTGCGCGTCGCGCCCTTGCCGTAGAGCAGCTTCGCCGAGGCGCGCACCGCTTCGCCCAGCGTGCGGTCGTAGGGGTGCCACCAGAAGTCGCGCGCGAGCCCCGGCTCCCAGGCGTTCATCTTGATGTTGACGCACTCGTAGAAGCCGAATTTGGAGTGCGAGCGGCCGACTCCGGAGTCCTTGACGCCGCCCCAGGCGCACTGGCAGGCGCCGTGGCTGAACGAGTGGTCGTTGACCCAGACCATCCCCGACTCGATCCGCCGCGCGATCCGCGCGCCCTTCTGGCGGTCCTTCGTCCAGACCGAGGCGCCGAGCCCGAACTCGGAGTCGTTGGCGAGGTCGATCGCCTCTTGCTCGGAGTCGACGACGACGATCGGCAGGACCGGGCCGAAGACCTCCTCCTTCATGATCCGCATCTGGTGCGTGACCCCGGTCAGCACGGTCGGGGCGATGTATTTGTCGGACAGGCCGGCGACGGGGGTCGGGCCGCCGCAGAGCTTCGTCGCGCCGGAGGCGACCGCGTCCTCGATCAGCTTGACGACGATCTCGTACTGGCCGTCGGAGGTCATCGGGCCGATCTCCGTCTCCCACTCGATCGGGTTGCCGAGCCGCAGCTTCTGCGCCTCGCGGGCGACGCCCTCGACGAAGCGGTCGGCGACCTCGCGCATCACGTAGACGCGCTCGATCCCCGAGCAGGTCTGGCCGGCGTTGGCGAAGCCGCCCCAGACGGCGCCGGAGATCGCGTTGTCGAGGTCGGCGTCGGCGCAGACGATCATCGGGTCCTTGCCGCCGAGCTCGAGCACCGAGCCCTTCAGCCGCTCGGCGCAGACCGCGCCGACCTTGCGGCCGACCTCGACCGAGCCGGTGAAGAAGATCTTGCCGGCGCTCGACTTGGCGAGCGCGTCGCCGACCGCGCCGCCGCCGTGGACGACCCGGACCAGGCCCTCGGGCAGGCCGCCCTTCTCGAACACGCGGCGGATCGCCTCGCCGAGCAGCGGCGTCAGGCTGGCCGGCTTGAGCACGACGCCGTTGCCGGCCATCAGCGCGATTGCGACCTCGCCGAAGGGGATCGACCAGGGGTAGTTCCAGGGCGCGATCACGCCGACGACGCCGATCGGCTCATAGGTGAAGCGGGCTTTCTTGCTCAGCGTGAAGGCCTGCGTCATCGGCACCTTCTCGTCAGCGAGGATCTTCGGCCCCGCCTTGGCGCACCAGTGCAGCGCGTCGACCGTCGGCAGCAGCTCCATCGTGTAGGCCTCGGCACGCGGCTTGCCCTGCTCGCTGACCAGCAGCTCGGCGATCTCGTCGATGTCGTCGAGCAGCGCGTCGGCGGCGCGCCGCAGGTAGGCGCCGCGGTCCTTCAGGCTCAGCTCCGCCCAGGCGGGCTGGACGCGGGCGACGTCGTCGACGACCGCCTGCACCTCCTCGGGCGTGATCGTCGCGACCGAGCCGACGAGCTCGCCGGTGGCCGGGTTGAAGGACTCTAGAGTGGACTGGGCGGCTTGGGGCTGCGTGGCGATCTCCATGACTGGCGATTGTAGGCGGTGCGGGGTGAGGCATCGTCGAGGCGACCCCCGCCTCACTTCTGCGCGACTACCGGCACGTTCATACTCGGCGCATGCCCGACCGTCTGTTCGGAGGGGACGAGGATTCGCCCCGCCAGTCTGCTTCGCCAGAAGCTGACGCACCCTTGGCGGTTCGCATGCGTCCCAGGAGCCTGGACGAGCTGGTCGGGCAGGAGCACGTGCTGGCGGAGGGGTCGGCGCTGCGCACGGCGATCGAAGGCGGGCACCCGCACTCGTCGATCCTCTACGGGCCGCCCGGGGCGGGCAAGACGACGCTGGCGCGGATCGCGGCCTCGAAGGCCGACGGGGCGTTCGAGGAGGAGTCGGCGGTCAACGCCGGCAAAGCCGAGATCCGCGGGGTGATCGAGCGGGCTCGGGAGCGGCGGCGTGGCAGCGGGCGACCGACGATCCTCTTCCTCGACGAGATCCACCGCTTCAACAAGGCGCAGCAGGACGCCCTGCTGCCGGCGGTCGAGGAGGGGCTGCTGACGCTGATCGGGGCGACGACCGAGAACCCCTACTTCGAGGTCAACTCGGCGCTGCTCTCGCGCTGCCAGGTCTACGAGTTGCAGCCGCTCTCGGCCGGGCAGGTGGAGGAGCTGCTGCGGCGGGCGCTGGCCGACCCGGAGCGAGGCCTGGCCGACCCGCCGCCGGTCGAGGACGCGGCGCTGGCGATGCTGGCGGAGCGCAGCGGCGGCGACGCCCGGGTCGCCCTCTCGGCGCTCGAGCGGGCGCTCGAGCGCGCTTCCGACCTTGACCACACTGGAGCGGGGTCAAAGTCGGAAGCGATCGGCGTCGCGGCGATAGAGGACGCGCTGCAGCGCAAGGCGCTCGACTACGACCGCGAGGGCGACCGCCACTACGACTTCGTCTCCGCCTGGATCAAGGCGACGCGCGGCTCCGACGTCGATGCCTCGCTCTACTACCTGGCGGTGATGCTGGAGGGCGGCGAGGACCCGCGCTTCATCGCCCGCCGGATGGTGATCCTCGCCTCCGAGGACGTCGGCAACGCCGACCCGCAGGCGCTGCTCGTCGCCGACGCCGCGGCGCGCGCGGTCGACCGCGTCGGCCTGCCCGAGTGCGCGCTCAACCTCGCCCAGGCCGCCGTCTACCTGGCGCTGGCGCCGAAGTCCAACGCCTCCTACAAAGCGCTCGGGCGCGCCCGCGGCGAGGTGCGCGAGAACGGCGCCAAGACGCCGCCCGACTACCTGCGCGACGGCCACTATCCCGGTGCGGCGAAGCTCGGCCGCGGCGAGGGATACCGCTACGCGCACGACGAGCCGGGCGCAGTCAGCGACCAGCCGCTGCTGCCGCAGGAGATCCAGGGACGGCGGTTCTACGAGCCGACGGGTCGTGGCTTCGAGGCCGAGCTGGGCAAGCGCCTGGAGGCGCTTCGCAAGCGACTTTCGCAGGATTAGTCGCATGCGCAACTTCCTCTGAGAGGGGGTGTTTCAGAGGTTGGCTTTCCAAGCTAGAGCCAGGGAGAGCCGACATACCGGCCGGAGGCCTGGACTGGGGGCCTCCGGCCGGCACCAAAAAGGGGAATCAGGGGGGACCGACGACCGCGCGCACCGCGGTCGTCGGTGCGTATCCGGGTAGGCTTCGCCCCGATGCCCGGGCAATCGCAGCAGCTCGTTCTCCATGTCGTGCCCTTCTCGCATCCCTGCCTCGCGGTGAGCGCCGCGCTCGACCGGATCGGCCGCGAGTACGAGACGGTCGAACTGGTCACCGGCCAGCAGGCCGAGGGGGTCGAAAAAGTCTATGGCGAGGGGCGCCGCACGGTTCCCGGGCTGCTCGTCGACGGCGATCCAGTGCATGGCACGGCGGCGATCTTCGCCCGCCTCGCCGAGCTGAGCCCTGCGGCGGGGCTCTACCCGGCGGCGCTCGCCGAGGCGATCCGCGAGGCCGAGCCGGCGCTCGCCGAGGACCTACAGATGAGCGCCCGCGTGCTCGTCTTCGGGGCGATGCACTTCCGCCCCGAGTCGATGGCGACCTTCGCCGGCGTGGCCCAGCTCGACCCCGGCGGGGTCGACTTCGCGATCAAGTCGATGCGGGGGGCATGGCGTCACCTGAGCATCGATGCCCAGCGGGTGCATGCAACGCTGCAGGCGCTGCCGGCGCAGCTCGACGCGGTCGACGCCCTACTCGGCGCCGGCGTCATCGGCGGTGAGGAGCCGACCGCGGCTGACTTCCAGCTCGGCTCCTCGCTGCATCTGCTCGTCCAGATCGGCGATGTCCGGCCGCTGGTCGAGGGGCGACCGTCGGCGCAGCTCCTCGCGCTGTTCGAACCCGGCAAGGGCGATGTGCCGGCCGGCGCCTTCCCGCCCGGATGGGTATGAGCG
>DATFMX010000122.1:0-22306 GCA_035266685.1 Solirubrobacterales bacterium | reverse complement strand
GATGGTCTGCGCACTGGTTCTGGCGGCGGAGGGAGCCCCGTTCGCCGGCGCAGCACCCAAGCGCCTATACAAAGGCAAGACCGTCCAGAAGCGGCCCGTGCGGATCACCCAGCGCGGCCACTCGATCGAGCTGCGCCACTTTACGGCGGCGCTGCGCTGCCACAACGGCGCCAGATTGATCGTCGGCGAGAGCGGCTTCCAGCGGACCAATCTCAACGGCAGTCGCTTCAGCGACGTCCAGGTCGGCAACACCGACGAAGTCTTCTTCCGCGGCGCCGTCCGCGGCAAGGTCGTCGTCGGCCGGCTCCGCGTCAAGGACCGGCTGAAGGGCAAGCACAGCCCGCGCTGCGCCTCGAAGTGGCTCAAGTTCCGCGCACCCCTGCGCGGCGGGGGGCGATAGCCCCTATTCGATCTGCAGCGGCGGCGACTGCGGCGGGGGCGAGGGCTCCTGTTGCGGCGCCGCCGCCGCCGGCTGCTCGACCCCCAGCGCCTCGGCCAGCTCGCCGGAGGCGAACATCTCCTCGACGATGTCGGCGCCGCCCAGCAGCTCGCCGTTGACGTAGAGCTGCGGGAAGGTCTGCCAGTCGGAGATCTCGGCGGTCACCTCGCGCAGCGGCTGCAGCGCCGGCAGCACATCGACGGCGCCGTACTCGACATCCATTGAGTCGAGCACCTGCACGACCCGCATCGAGAAGCCGCAGCGCGGCATCTCCGGCGTCCCTTTCATGAAGAGCAGCACCGGGTTGCCGGCGACCAGCTCCTCGACTTTCTCTTTCAGCTGTGGGTCTGCCATCGGCACAGCGTAGCTATCCCGCGACCTCGGTCTTGATCGAGAGGGCGTGGATCTGCCCATCCTCGAAGCGCTCTTTGACGGCGGCCCTGACCAGCCGGTGCTGGTCGATCCGCGAGAGGCCTTCGAACTGGGGCGCCATAACCGTCGCCCGCAGGTGCTGGCCGCCCCCGTCTTCGTCCTCGACGGCGACCTCGGCGCCGGGCAGTGCCGCCTCGATCATCGACTGCAGCTCGGCGAGGTCGACCACGGCGGTCAGCGCGAGATCTTCTCGCCCAGCGTCTCGAGCATCTCCTCGACGCGGACGAACTTGACGCGGGGGCGGCCGTGGGGCTCGCCGCGGCCGACCTCGGCCTGGTCGATCGCCTGCCAGTCCTCGAAGCTGACGTAGCGGACGTTGCGCTCGGCCAGGAGGTCCTCGACCGCCGAGGGGTCGGGGCTCTGGGGCTCCAGCAGCGTCTGCGACTCGACGTCGGCGAGCAGGTGCCGGATCGTCTCCAGCGCGTCTTTCTTGTTCGTGCCGATCACGCCGGAGGGACCGCGCTTGATCCAGCCGGCGGTGTAGTGGCCCGGCTTGTGGCCGGAGTCGTGGGAGTCGAGCACGCGGCCACCCTCGTTGAGGATCAGGCCGCGCTTCTCGTCGAAGGGGACGCCCTCGATCGGGATCCCGGTGTAGCCGACGGAGCGCAGCACCAGGCCGCATTCGAGCTCTTCGCGCTCGCCGGTGTCCTTGGCGCGCAGCGACCCGCCCTCCTCGACCAGCTCGTTGCGCCCGACGACGATCGACTCGACCTTGCCGTCGCCCTTGATCTCGACCGGCGAGGCGAGGAAGCGCAGGACGATCCGCTGCCCCTTGCCCTCGGGCTGGCGCTGGGAGAACTCGCGCAGGGTCTCGACGTTGACCCTGGTCGTCTTGTCGGCCTCGTCGGACTCGAGGTAGGCGGCGCTCGCCGGGTCGAGCTCGACGTCGTCCGGGCCGACGATGACGTCGGCGTCCTCCATCTCGCCGAGCTCCTTGATCTCCGGGTTGGTGAAGGCCGCCTGGGCGGGGCCGCGGCGCCCGAGCACGACGATCTCGCGGATCCGCTTGCGGTCGAGCATCTCGATCGCGTGGTCGGCGGTGTCGGTCTGGCGCAGCTCGTGGTCGGTCAGCGCCAGCATCCGCGCGACGTCCATCGCCACGTTGCCGTTGCCGATCACCACGGCGCGCTCGCAGGAGAGGTCCCACTCGTCGTCGGCGTAATCGGGGTGGGCGTTGTACCAGCCGACGAAGGAGGTGGCGGCATGGCTGCCGGGCAGGTCTTCGCCGGGGATGCCGAGCTGGCGGTCGGTCTCGCAGCCGACCGTGAAGACGATCGCGTGGTAGAGGCGCTCGAGGTCCTCGACCTCGATGTCGTGACCGACCTTGACGTTGCCGAAGAAGCGGAAGCCGTCGCGCGCCGCGGTTTTTTCGTAGACGCGGATCACCGACTTGATCTTCGGGTGGTCCGGCGCGACGCCGCCGCGGACCAGGCCGAACGGCGTCGGCAGGCGGTCGAAGAGGTCGACCTGGGCATGCACATCGCCGTCCTTGAGGATGTGCTCGGCGGCGTAGAAGCCCGAGGGGCCGGCGCCGACGATCGCGACGCGCAGGGGGTTCTCTTCGGTTCCGACTCGGCTCATAGGGCGCATGACGCGCAGCGGGCGCTGCACGGGGAAGGCGGAAGGATAGGGAAACGGGCGCGTCGCGCGCAGGCGCACGCTAGGCGGCCAGCATCTGGCGGCTGCACTGCGGGCAGATGCTGTGGTCGAGCGGCGGCATCTGGGGCCGGCGGAAGAGCTGCAGGCGCCGGGCCGCCTCCTCGACCTCGACCCACTCGCCGCTGACCAGGAAGCGGTCGCACCAGGCGCACATCGTGAGGAAGTCGCCTTCGGTGCGCGGAATGTCGACGTCGTACAGCGGCTGCGGCTCGTCGCGGTCCTCTTCGTAGGTCAGCGTCGCCGTGAACAGCACGGCGCGGCGGCTGCCGGTCGCGTTGATGCGGATCTCCATCTCGCGGATGAACCCGGGCGCTTCGCAGCGGAACGGCAGCTCGACCTCGCGCGCCCCTTCGCGCACCCGGCGGACCAGCAGCCGCTGCACCTTCTTGACCTGCTCGCCGGAGACGAAGTCCCAGAGCGAGCGGCCGAGGCAGTCGGCCGCGCCGTCCCAGCCGTTCTCCTCGGCGAAGCGGTAGAAGCCTTCGTCGACGCGGACCAGCCGGTCCTCGCCGTCGATCGCGTAGCTGAGCGCCTCGACCATCCCGACCATTATCGGTCATTTCCCGGTACGAGGGGAGCCCCGGGTCGTCAGCCGGCGGACGGGGCGGCGACACTCGCCGTGCCGTCGAGCGCGTCGAGGGCGCGGCGGACCGACATCGCGACGCAGGTGAAGATCGGCGTCTCGCGCTCCGTGTACTCGCTCGACTCGGTCGGGCGCAGCTCGTTGACCAGGTCGAGGAACATGCCCGGGTCGTCGCCCTCGAAGGCGACGACGAACTCCTGGTCGTCGAGGCCGAAGGAGTAGGAGGTGTTGATCGTGATCTCCGGGTAGCGGCGGCCGACCTCGATGTGGCTTTTCATGATCCGCCCGCGCTCCTCCGCCGGCAGCCCGTACCAGCGGCGCTGCTTGACCATCGGATAGAGGAAGAGGTACTTGCGCTCGGAGACGCAGATCTCCGGCCGCGCCTGCTCGTCGCTGTACGGGGAGCGTTTGGTCATCGAGAGGAAGGAGTGGGGGGTGTCGGCCCATTTGGCGAGGCCGCTCTGGCCGAGCACGACGTGGAAGGTGTGCAGGTCGTCGAGGTTGGGGCTCTGGCTGAGCACGAGGAGGTCGACGTCGCCGCGCGTGCCTATGGTTGAGTAGGCGCGCAGAGAGCGGTCGAGGGCGAAGTCCTCGCAAGCCGCAAGGAACTCCTGCTTGTCGGTGGCGCGCAGCTCGGCGTCGCGGCGGCGCCACTCGGGGTCGATCTTGAAGAAAGTGAACTTGGCGAACGTGCGGTCGGCCATCGCGCTCACGATAGCGCCGGCGGCGCTGGTCGCGGGCGTGATCGCCCTGCTGCTGGCTCTGCACGCGGCCGGGGCGGGGTTCCAGGGCGACCCGCAGGCGGTGGTGCGCGACGCGGCGCCGGGCAGCCGCCTGTTCGAAGTGGCGGCGCGGCGGGCGCCGGTGATCGGCGTGACGCTGCTCGTCTGGCTGGCGGCCTTCGCGGCGGCGATGGCCGCCGAACGCCTCTTCGCCCGTTCCGGTGCGCCTTTTGATCCCCACGCGAGCAATAGGCGCACCGGAAGGATCGCGGCGCGGCTGCTGGCGCTGGCGCTCGTCTACCTGCCGCTGGTCTGCCTGGTGTGCGCGGCGCTCGAACCGAGCGTCGGCGCCGAACGCTGGCTGGTCATGCTCGGCTCGCCGGCGCTGGCGGCGCTGACCCTGGCGGCGTTCGACGGCTACGCGGCGCTGGCGCTCGCCTGCGGCGCCACGGCGCTCGCCTACGCGATCGACCTCGTGGGCGGCTCGGCCCTGACCCAGCTCTCGATCGTCGGCCCCAACCCCGCCGCCGGCCACCGCTTCTACGGCATCGGCAACGAGCTCGAGGCCTGCCTGGTCGTGCTGATCCTGGTCGGGACGGGGGCCGCCCTCTCCGTTCCGGTGCGCCTTTCCCACGCTATGGGTAGGAAAGGCGCACCGGAAGCCCGGGGGCCGGCCGCGTTCCTCGTTGTCGCCCTGGTCTTCGCCTTCGTCTTCGGGTTTGGCCGCTACGGCGCCGACGTCGGCGCCGCGATCAGCCTGCCGCTCGGCGCTGCGGTCGCCGCGGCGCTGCTTGCCGGACGTCGGGACCTGGCGCTCTACGCCTTCCTGCTGCCGATCCCGGCGCTCCTCCTGCTCTCGGCTGCGGACCTGGTCACCGGCGCCAACGCCCATCTGACCAAGACGGTGCTCGACGCGAAGAGCGGCGGCGACCTGCTCGGCGTCTTCGGCCACCGCATAAGCGAGACCGTCAGCAGCTTCGGCCGCCCCGTGCTGATCGCCGGCCTTCCCGTCGTCATCGTCGCCGCTGCGCTCGCCTGGCTGCGCCGCGACATCCTCGCCGCCTGGCTGCATGGCCGCCCGGCGATGCGCGCCGCCCTGCTCGGCGCCCTCGCCGCCACCGTCGTCGGCACCCTCGCCAACGACTCGGGCGCGCTGCTGCTCGAGGTCGGCGGCGCCTACCTGCTGGCTTTCCTCGGCTTCGCCTGGGCCGAAGGCGATTTACCCGATTCGACCCGCCGCATCCTCTAAGCTGGGGACTTCGTGCGAATCGCCCTAGTCTCGCCATATTCTTGGAGCTACCAGGGCGGCGTGAGTCGGCATGTCGAGGCGCTCGCCGGGGAGTTTCTCAGGCGAGGCGACGATGTCCGGGTGCTCGCCCCCGTCGACCCGCCCGACCGGCTGAGCCGTGTGCTGCATCGTGCGCCTGCCGAGCCGCGCGAGCTGCCGGACTACGTGATCCCGCTTGGGCGCACCGTGGGGATCGGCGCCAACGGAGCCGTCTCCAACCTCTCCGCCACGCCCGCGGGCGGCTTCGCCCGCGTCCGTAGCGAGCTGCGCAGCGGCGGCTACGATGTGATCCACGTCCACGAGCCGCTCGTGCCACTGGTCGGCTGGAACGCCGTGCTCGGCGCCCGCACCCCCGTCGTCGGCACCTTCCACGCCTACGCGACCAAGGCGCTGCCCAACCACATCGCCACCGGCCTCGGCGCGCGCCGCATGTTCAACCGGCTCTCGGCGCGGATCGCCGTCTCCGAGGCCGCCGCCTGGACGGGACGGCGCTGGTTCGGCGGGCGCTACGAGATCGTCCCCAACGGGGTCGACGTCAGCGCCGCGGTCTACCGCCCGAGCGAGTTGGGCGACGAGATGAGGATTGTCTGCATTGGACGCATGGACGAGCGCAAGGGCCTGCCGGTGCTCCTGAGTGCGTTCGCCGCTTTGGTCGAGCACGTGCCGGCGCGGCTTGCGATCATCGGAATCGACTCCGAGGAGCTCGGGCGCTTCTATCTGGATTCGGAAACTCGATCCCGGGTCGACGCTCTCGGGAAGGTTTCGGGTGATCGCCTCTGGGATGAGGTCGGCGCCGCCGATGTGCTGTGTGCGCCTTCGCTCGCGGGCGAGAGCTTCGGCATGGTCTTGTTGGAGGCATTCGCCTCGGGGACTCCTCCGATCGCCTCGCGCATCGCTGGGTACAGCGATGTAATCACGGACGGGCTCGATGGAATTCTGGTGCCACCGGGCGACCCTCAGGCACTCGCCGAGGAGCTACAGCGCCTGTGGCACGAGCCGGAGCGCCTCAAAACGATGGGTGTCGCCGCACGGCAGAGCGCTCAGCGCTACTCCTGGCCCCATGTCACCGAGCGAGTCCGCGATGTCTACGAGCGGGCGATCGAGGCGCCGCGGCCCGAGGGCGCCGGCGAGCGCGCCGCCCACTGGATCGGCGTCCGCCCGGCCGACGGCGGCCCGCCCAGCCCGCCCCGTCGCCTGCCCTCGCTCGACCCGCCGCTGGCGCAGACCGGCAGCCGCAAGCGCCGCGTCGCCCGCCGCATCGGGCTCGGCGTCGCCGGCGCGCTCGGCGTCGGTCTGACGGCGCTCGCGGCAGAAAAGATCGGCGTCGACAACGTCGTCGCCTCGATCGTCCGCAGCGATCTCACCTGGGTGCTCGTCGCCTGCGGCCTGATGGCCCTCTCGCTCTTCTTCCGCGCCGCCTCCTGGTACGGGATCGTGCGCGCGGCGCTGCTCGACCGGCCGCTGCGCCGCCGCGACGTCACCTCGGCGACGATGATCGGCGTGCTGATGTCGGCGACCCTGCCCGCCCGCCTCGGCGAGCCGGCGCGCGCGATGACCCTGGCGCGGCGGATCGGCCGCATGCGCGAGACCTTTCCGGTGCTGCTCGGCACCCTGGTTTCGCAGACGATGCTCAACATCGTCGCGCTGGCCCTGCTCGGGGTGATCATCGTCTCCAGCACCGACCTCTTCCACTCCAGCACCGAGAAGCTGTTCGTGTTCAGCTTCGTGCCGCTGGCGCTGCTGCTCGTCGTGCTCGTCGCGCCGACCCTGCTGCGGCGCAACGGCAACGGGCGGCTCGCCCGCGCCGGCGCGACGATGCACCGCGCCCTGCTGCAGGTGCGCGCCGGCCTCGCTGTCTTCCGCCGTCCGCGCTACGGCGTGATCGCCACCGCCGCCCAGCTCGGCGCCTGGGCGATCCAGCTCGCCGCCTGCTGGGCGCTGCTGGCGGCGCTCGGGCTCAGCGGACAGGCGGGCATCGGCGCTGCCGCAGCCGTCCTCTTCGCGGTCAACGTCACCGCGGTCGTGCCGGCGACGCCGTCCAACATCGGCGTCTTCCAGCTCGCCGTGATCAGCGTCCTGCACACCGGCTGGAACATCGGCACCGCCGACGCGCTCGCCTACGGCGTGATCCTGCAGGCGGTCGAGATCGCCACCGCGGTCGCCCTCGGCCTCCCCGCCCTCGTCCGCGAGGGCCTCACCTGGAGCGACCTGCGCGTGCAGGCGCTGTCGACCGCGCCGGTCCGGCTGCGGTCGGAACCGGTGCCTCGCGACGGCCGTAACGACAGCGTCCGCGCGTAGCTACAGCGACGATCTGAGCTCGGCGAGCTGAGCGCCGAGGTCCCTGTAGCGGCGCACCTCGCCGGCCTCGAACACTTCGCTGTAGCTGCGAACCGGTTTGCTCTGGACGACCAGAGAGAGGGTGCCGTCGCGCAACTCGCCGAGCGAGTGGATCTCATCGGGCGACAGCACCATCGTCTCGCCGCTACGCATCTTGCGTGACTCGATCGCCGAGATCGACAAGCCGTTTCTCTCTCCGTCCTCGATCCGTTCGTAGCGAGTATCCGTGAAGCCGCCTCTCAGAATCAGCGAGGTCAGCCAGAAGCGATGGTTGTGCGCGACAGTGGCGTGCCCTTCGCGCCGGTGGGTGCTGGCCTTGTACTCGTGGAGCCAGACCTGGAAGCGGCTCTCCGGGTCTTCGGACAGGAACCACTTGTAGTGCGTGGTCTTCTCGACGGATTTCTCGACGTCGATCAGCTCGTCCAATCTCGTCTTGAACTCACCGAGCAGCGGAGGGATGTCGATTCCGCCGAGCACTGCGGAGGCCTCGCGCTGGGCGCTGGACGATTCGCCCCAGTCCAGGGAGGCGATCACTGTGATCGTATCGTCGAGCTGCGCTCTAAGCATCAGTCTCCTCTAGCGCTCTGGATGTATCGACGTCGAGCGTTTCGAGCGCGCGTGGAATACCCAATTCTAGGCGAGCAAGGTATTTCGCACGGTATCTGTGCCACAGGTCGCCGAACCTGCCGCGGTCGCGATCCAGGCGGTCGAGGTGAGAGCACAGGACGTCCTCTGGCGTGTCAGGGGAGATCGTGAGCGCCGCTGACACGTGGTCTTGCCTGTGGAATTCCTCGCTGATGCGTATGTAGCTGGGTTGGCTTGAGCTCCAGCGGGCGGTGATCGGGAAGTCCTCCGGTCCAGGCCCCTCGATGTTGCAGTCGTAGACCGCGTCATCGACAAGCTCGATGCGCTTGATCACTGCGGTGCTCTCGTGCCAGACCCGAATCGATCCTCGTACGCAGCTGCGCGCGTGCCAGAGGGCGACCACGGTCATCATCAGGTTGGCGACGATCTCCTCGCGAATCTGTTCGTCGGTCTTGCCCCGGTGGATTGCCTTGCCTCGGCGGTCGCGCACGGCCTGCTCCATCGCCAGGTCACTGAGCGGATCGACAATGTAGAGGCGGACGTCTTCGAGCTTGCAAGTGGGCTTGGTCCGCTCTCGCATCAGAATGCGAGCCGGCAGGTGGATCCCGGTGGGCCCGCTGAAGAAGTACTTGGTGGAGCGTGCGAGGTCACGGGTCAAATCACGGTTGAATCGCAGGTCGAAGCCTTTTGCGGCCGGGTAGATGCCTTGCGGCATCGAGGTGTCGCGCCAGCGACGCGCCGTTTCGTCGAGCTCGCCGACCAGCAGTTCGCGGTGCCCTTCAAGCTCGGCGGCGAGCTGGTCGCGCTGTGCATCCAACTGCAGCTCGAGAAAGCGGCGACCCTCTGACTCGGCATACCTGGAGAAGAAGGCCCACCATGCGGCCGAAGCGGCAATTCCGGCGCTGAGAGCCAAGCCGGCGCCTTTCAGCCAGTCGCTCTGTAGCTCCGGCACGAAAAGGCAGAGGAGGCCAAACTGTGCGAGGCCGGCGGCGACGCAGAGCCAAAACAGCAGCCGTACCTTCCTCCCAGAAGCCTCCACCAATTGCAGTCTACGAGAGCTGACGCATTGGCAGTGACGCCGGCCAGTGACGCCGGCCGGCGTCACTGGCTTCGCTACTCCTCGGCGCTGCGCGGCACCTTGCCGGCGCCGGCGCCCGGTTCCTGGGCGGGGCCGCGCGGGGAGGCGATGCCGAGGACGCGCATCGCCTTGAGGCCGAGGCCGAGCTTCTCGCGGCCCTCGGTGGCGGAGACGTCGTGGCCGCAGAGCTCGCGCACGCGCTCCAGCCGGTAGCGGATCGTGTGGCGGTGGGTGAACAGCTGTTTGGCGGTCGCGGCGACGTTTCCGTCGTTGTCGAGGTAGGCCTCGACCGTGGCGACCAGCTCGGTCTCGTACTGGTCGTCGTAGGCGGCCAACGGCTCGATCGTCTCGGCGAAGAAGCGCTGCAGCTCGCCCGGGTCCTCGCTCATCGCCGGCAGCAGCAGGCGGTAGGCGCCGGTGTCCTCGAAGGCGAGCAGCGGCCGGTCCTCGGCCTCGCCGACGTTGGCGGCGAGCCGTGCCTCGCTGCCGGCGCGGTGGAGGTCGACCGGGTCGGCGACGCGGCGGCTGGCGCCGATCGTCAGGTGAAAGCCGGCGAGCGCGTCCTCGAGCTCGCGGGCGAGCCCGGCGGCGGCGCGCTGCAGGCGCTCCTCGTCCTCGGCGGGGACGATCACCGCGATCTCGGTCGCCGCCTCGCCCTCCTCGACCGCGGCGAGCGCGCCGGGGGAGAGCGAGCGCAGCGTGCGCATCGCCAGGGTGAGCACGCGCCCGCGCCACTCGCCCGTCTGCGCGGTGCGCGGGGCGACGCGCAGGACGAGCGCCCCGGCGCCCTTCTCCAGGTCGGTGTTGAGCTCGGCGGCGCGGGCGACGATGTCGCCGCGGTCGGTCACCTGGCGGGCGAGCACGGCGGCGACGAAGGTGCCGGCCACCTCCTCGCTCTGCCAGTCCGGCGCCCGCGAGCGCTCCAGCTCGAGCGCCAGCAGCGTCGTCACCATGCGGGCGATCGCCGCGTCGGGCGCAGCCTTCGCGCGGTAGCGCAACTCACCGACCACCGCGTCGGCGACCCGCAGCTCGACCGTCGTCACCGGCCCACCGCCGGCCAGCAGCTTCTCCTCCTGGTCGGGCGAGGCGCCCGCCACGGCCAGCACCGCCCCCGAGCGCTCGATCAGCGCGACGCTGGCATCCAGCACCCGCGCCGCCGCCCGCGCGACGGCGGGCAGCCCGGTCCCCGACTCGACCGCCTCGGAGAGCGCGTCCAGGGTGTTTGCCGCTTTCGACACCATTGGCCCATTATCAACGAGGTTCAGCCGACGACTTCGGCGAGGTCGTTGTAGTAGTAGACGACCACGAGCCCCACGACGACGCCGGTGATCACCAGGGCGGCGAGGACTATGAGCGAGAGGAAGCCGGCGGCGGCCTTCTCCCAGATGCGGCCGTAGGAGCCGATCGCGGGGACGAAGATCAGCGCGACGAAGGCGACCAGGCTGACCAGGCCCGCCGCGCCGAAGAGCAGGTACTCATTTTCGATCTTCTGCAGGGCCAGCGGCAGCACCCCAACCATTCTGCCGCACCGTGCTGACGACCAGCGCCACCGCGGCGCAGAATGCGAAGGCGGCGGCGCCCAGCGCCCAGCCGCCGTTGACGTCGCTCATGTAGTGGACGCCGAGGTAGACGCGGGTCAGGCCGACGAGCGCGGTGAGCGCCAGGCCGGCGGCGACGACCAGCGCGCCGCGCGCCATCCCCGGCCGCAGGCGCATCACGATCGTCACCGCGAGCCAGACGTAGAAGGTCGAGTAGGCGGTGTGGCCGCTGGGGAAGGAGGAGCCCAGGTAGCCGGTCAGGCCGCCCTCGGGGCGGGGCCGGTCGACGGCGGCCTTCAGCTCGTGGACGCCGACGATCACGATCAGCATGCCGGCGACGAGCACGCCGAGCTCGGCCCAGCGGCGCCGCGCCGCGAGCGCCGCCGCGGCGATCAGGGCCAGCGGCCAGACGACGGCGGCGGAGCCGAGGTTGGTCAGCGCCTTGGCGAGGTCGACCAGCCACTCGGTCCGCAGCTTCTCGGCGATTTCCATCGCCGTGACGTCGCCCGGCGTCGGGCCCGGTTCGCCGCTGACGATCACCGTGTAGGCGACGAGGACGAAGGCGGCGACGGCGAAGGTCGCCATCAGCGAGGTGAATTCGAGCCCGAAGGTGCCGCCGGGGGTCACCCGGTCCCAGAGGAAGCGCAGCTGCGGCCGGAAGCGGCGCACCAGCCGCACCAGCCAGGCGCTCGCCCGGTGCCCGTCCATCCAGGCCACCGCGGCGCGCCGGTTGGCTGCGACGCGGAAGTGGCGCACCAGCAGCACCGTGCCGACGACGACGACGATCAGCGTCCCCAGCAGGAAGGCGCCGCGGCCTGCGTACTTCGCCGCGGTGTCGATGCTGCGCGAGAAGAAGTAGCCGATCAGGATGTGGGCGCTCGCCCAGAGCCCGGTGCCGAGGATGCTGTAGGGGACGAAGGCGCGGTAGCGCATGCCCGAGCTGCCGGCGATGAACGGGGCGAAGGCGCGCACCAGGCTGACGAAGCGGCCGACGAAGATCGTCTTGCCGCCGTGGCGGCCGAAGTAGTCCTCGACCTTCTCGAAGCGCTCGTGGCTGATCCCGAAGCGCGGCCCGTGCAGCATCACGAACTCGCGGCCCAGCCGGCGGCCGAGGAAGAAGCTGGTCGTGTCGCCCAGCCAGGCGGCGAACCAGGCGATCGCGATCAGCAGGTAGATGTCGATCGCCCCCTGGCCGGCGACCGCGCCGCCGAGCAGCATCACCGTCTCGCCGGGGACGACAAGGCCGACGAAGGCGCCCGTCTCGGCGAAGGCGAAGACGCCGACCAGCAGGTAGGTCCAGGCGCCGAGCGCGTTGGAGACGTCTTCCAGTAGCCCCTGGAGTTCTTCGTGCGGGATCACCCGGCTGAGCAGGTAGTAGCCGGCGACGATCGCGGCGACGATCAGCGCGATCACGAGGCGCCGGCGCCGCTTGTCCTCGGGGAGCGCGAGTTTCACGGCGCCCGGCCGGCCTCGCAGACGATCGCGTCGTCGCGGTCGAGCGACGCCGCCGCCGACCTCGCGGGCGCCAGGGCGTCGAACACCCCCACCGCGGTGGGCCCGGAGCCGCTGAGCAGGACGAGCGGCGCGCCGGCCGCGCGCAGCGCATCGAGCGCGCCGCCGATATCGGGCCGCAGCGAGCGCGCCGCGGGCTCGAGGTCGTTTGCCAGCAGCTCGGCGTAGTCGAGCGGCGAAGCGCCGCCGCCCGCCGCCTCGCGCAGCCGCGTCGCGAGCGTCGCCAGCTCCGCCTCGCTCCGGCCGAGCCCGAGCCGGTCGGCCTCCGCGAAGACTTCGGCCGTCGAGAGGCCGCCGCCCCCGGGTAGGAGCAGGACCGCGTGGGGGGGTGGCGCCGGCAGCGGCTCGACTCGCTCGCCCGCCCCACGCACCAATGCCATCGCCGGTTGCAGCTGCGACGGCACATCGGCGCCGAGCTCCGCGGCGATCTCCGGCAGGTCCGGCACTGGCGAGTTTCCCGTCCATTGGCCGGGAAAGTCGCCAGTCGCCAGCCGCAGCACCGCCGCCGCGTCGGCGCTGCCGCCCCCGAGCCCGGCCGCGACCGGGATCCGCTTCTCGATCTGCAGCCGCAGCGGCGGCCCGTCCCAGCCGCCCTCACGCAGCGCCGCCAGCGCCCGCGCGGCGAGGTTCTCACCCTCGACGCCGGGACAGACGACCTCGTCAGGCGCGCCGTCGGGGAGCTGCGTGACCTCGATCGCGTCGCTCAGCGCCAGCGGCTCGAACAGCGAGACGAGCTCGTGCAGGCCGTCGGCGCGGCGCGGGCCGAGGTAGAGGCAGAGGTTGAGCTTGGCGGGGGCGACGAGGCGCATCGGCGGGTGGTCGATGCCCTGTCTAGAGCATCTGGCGGCGCTCCGTCGCCCAGTCCGCGGTCCGCCAGGGCATCCCGCGGGCCAACTCGACGTACTCGCCGGGCCTGACTTCCTCCGGCCGCGCGTCGAGCCGCAGGCCCAGCTCGCGCATCATCGAGCGCGCCCGGCCGAGCACGCCCGGCTGGGCTTCGGCGAGCGAGGTGGTCAGTTTCTTGCGGCGGTGGGCGAAGGCGGTGCGCACGAGGTCGCGCGTGACCGCGTCGGCGGCGGGCGCCGCGCGCCGCAGCTCGATCACCGTCGAGTCGACGCGGGGCGGCGGCCGGAAAACGGAGCGATTGACCGGGCGCAGCGTCTTCGTGTCGCAGGCGATCTGCACGAGCACGCTGGGGATGCCGTACTCGCGGCGGTTGTGGGCCGAGCGCAGCCGGTCGGCGATCTCGCGCTGCACCATGACCGTCCAGCGCTCGACCGTGGGCAGCTGCTCGATCGTGCGCAGGATCAGTGGCGTCGCGATCGAGTACGGCAGGTTGGAGACGACCCGGGTCGGCGCCGGATCGAGCGCGGCGAGGTCGAGCTTCATCGCGTCGCCCCAGTGCAGGTCGACGTTGGGCAGCGCCGCGACCTCGGCCAGCGCCGGCTCGAGCCGGCGGTCGAGCTCGACCGCGTGTACGTGGGCGGCGACCTCGGCGAGTCGCTCGGTCAGCGGCCCTTCGCCGGCGCCGACCTCGAGCACGACATCCTCGGGCTCGAGCTTCGCGTCGCGCACGATCGCGTCCAGCAGGTTGGCATCGACGAGGAAGTTCTGCCCCAGCCTCACCATGCGTCGCCTACCACCCGAAGAGAGCGCGCGCGTTGGCCTCGACGATCGCCTCCAGCTCCTCGTAGGGGATGCCGCGCGCCGCGGCGACGACGCGGGCGGTGTCGACGACGCGGGCGGGCTCGTTGGGCTTGCCGCGTATGGTCTGCGGGGCGAGGTAGGGGGCGTCGGTCTCGACCAGGATCAGCTCGGCGGGGAGCTGCGCGGCGGCCTCGCGCAGGGCGTCGGAGGCGGGGTAGGTGGTGTGGCCGGCGAACGAGCAGTACCAGCCGCGCTCGGCGGCGTCGGCGGCGCGCCAGGGGGCGGAGAAGCAGTGCAGGATCACCGGCGTCTCGCCCGCCTGGGCGTCGAGCACGGCGAAGATCTCGTCGATCGCCGCGGTCTCGCCGTCCTTGTCGCGGCCGTGGATGACGATCGGCAGCCCGCGCTCGCGGGCGATCGCCACCTGCGCCTCGAAGGCGCGCCGCTGGTCGGCCGGCGAGGCCGTCTCGTGGTAGTAGTCGATCCCGGTCTCGCCGATCGCCCGCACCTTCTCGTGCCCGGCGAGCGCCGCGATCCGCTGCGCTTCGGAGTCGTCGAAGCCCGTCGCCTCGGTGGGGTGGCGGCCGACGCTGGCGAAGACCGCCTCGTGGCGCTCCGCGGCGCCGATCGCGGCCTCGTTCTGGCCGTCGCCGAGGCCGACGTTGAGCATCCGGTTGACGCCCGCGGCGAGCGCCGCCTCGACCAGCTCGTCCTCGGGCGGTTTGCAGAGGAACAAATGGGTATGTGAATCGATCATGACCGGGTTCCCAGCCTATCCTCGTTAGCCTGGTTGAAACATGCCAGAACGCGATTACATAGCTGCGACCAGAGACCGCGTCGTCGTCTTCGACGGCGGAATGGGGGCGACCCTCGAGCAGTTCGACCTCAGCCAGGCCGATTACGGCGGGCTGGAGGGCAAATGCCACGAGGCGCTGGTGCTCAACCGCCCCGACGTGATCGAGGGCGTCCACGCCTCGATGCTCGAGGCGGGCGCCGATGTGGTCGAGACCGACAGCTTCCAGGGTTCGCGGCTGAAGCTCGAAGAGTGGGGGCTGGGCGAGGAGACGCCGGCGGTCAACCGCGGCGCGGCGGAAATCGCCCGCCGGGCGGCCGGCGAGGACCGCTTCGTCGCCGGCTCGATCGGGCCGACCGGCTTCCTGCCCGCGTCCGACGACCCGACCCTGGGCGACATTTCCTTCGGCCGCCTGGTCGAGGTCTTCGCCGAGCAGGCGCGCGGCCTGGTCGAAGGCGGCGCCGACCTGATCATGATCGAGACGGCGCAGGACATCCTCGAGGTCAAGGCGTCGATCTTCGGCGCCCGCGAGGCTTTCAAGCAGGCCGGCCGCGCACTGCCGATCCAGTGCAGCGTCTCGCTGCTCCCGCAGGGCGGCAAGATGCTGCTCGGCACCGACGTCCAGGCGGTGCTGACGACGCTCGGCGCGCTCGACGTCGATGTGATCGGCCTCAACTGCTCGACCGGGCCCGAGGACATGCGCGAGGCGATCCGCTACCTCGGCGAGGCCTCGCCGCTGCCGGTCCACTGCATCCCCAACGCCGGCCTGCCGCTGCAGGGGCCCGACGGCGAGACGATCTTCCCCGAACAGCCCGAGCCGCTGGCGGCGACGCTGGGCGAGTTCGTCGAGCGCTACGGCGTCGGCATCGTCGGCGGCTGCTGCGGGACGACGCCGGAGCACATCGCGGCGATCGCCTCGCGGGTCGACGGCCTCGTCCCGGGCGAGCGCCCCGCGCCGGGACCGCCGCAGGTCTCCTCGATGATGACCGCGACGCCGCTCGTGCAGGAGCCGCGCCCGACCCTGGTCGGCGAGCGGGTCAACTCGCAGGGCTCGAAAAAGGCCAAGGAGCTGCTGCTCGCCGACGACTACGACGGCCTCGTCCAGGTCGCCGAAGACCAGGTCGAAGGCGGCGCCCACGTGCTCGACCTCTGCGTCGCGCTGACCGAGCGCCAGGACGAGGACGCGCAGATGCAGGCCGTAGCCGAGCGGGTCTCGCTGACCCAGCCGGCGCCGATCCAGGTCGACTCGACCGAGCCCGATGTGATCAAGGCGGCGCTGGAGAAGATCCCGGGGCGGGCGATCGTCAACTCGATCAACCTCGAGGCGGGGCCCGACAAGGCCAACGTCGTCGTGCCGCTGGCGAAGGCGCACGGGGCGGCGCTGATCGCGCTGACGATCGACGAGGTCGGGATGGCGAAGACGGCGGAGCGCAAGGTCGAGATCGCCGAACGGATCCGCGACCTCGCTTGCGGCGAGCACGGCCTCGACCCCGAGGTGCTGATCTTCGACGCGCTGACCTTCACCCTGACCACCGGCGACGACGAGTGGAAGCCCTCGGCGGTCGAGACGATCGAGGGGATCCGGCGGATCAAGGCCGAGATTCCGGGCGTCAAGACCTCGCTCGGCGTCTCCAACGTCTCCTTCGGCGTCGGCCAGCCGGCGCGCGCCGTGCTCAACTCGGTCTTCCTCCACCACTGCGTCGAGGCCGGGCTCGATCTGGCGATGGTCAACCCGAACCACATCACGCCCTACGCGGAGATCTCCGGGGAGGAGCGCGAGCTGACCGACGACCTCGTCTTCAACCGGCGCGAGGACGCGCTGGAGCGCTTCATCGCCCACTTCGAGTCGAAGGGCGAGGAGGAGGCCGAGGAGGTCGGCGACCCGACCGAGGGCATGGAGCCCGAGGAGGCGCTGCACTGGCACATCCTGCGGCGCAAGAAGGACGGGGTCGAGGAGTGGATCGACCGCTCGAACGAGAAGATCGGCGCGGTGCCGACGCTGAACGAGGTGCTGCTGCCGGCGATGAAGGAGGTCGGCGACAAATTCGGCGCCGGCGAACTGATCCTGCCCTTCGTCCTGCAGTCGGCGGAAGTGATGAAGCGCGCCGTGGCGCGGCTGGAGAACTACCTCGACCGGATCGAGGGCCACAGCAAGGGCAAGGTCGTGATCGCGACCGTGTTCGGCGACGTCCACGACATCGGCAAGTCGCTGGTCAACACGATCCTCACCAACAACGGCTACACGGTGGTCGACCTCGGCAAGCAGGTGCCGGTGGAGACGATCATCGAGGCCGCGGTGGAGAACGAGGCCGACGCGATCGGCCTCTCGGCGCTGCTCGTCTCGACCTCCAAGCAGATGCCGATCTGCATCCAGGAGCTGCACCAGCGCGGGCTCGAGTTCCCGGTGCTGATCGGCGGCGCGGCGATCAACCGCGACTTCGGCCGGCGCACGCTGTACCCGGGCGGCAGGGACTCCGACGAGATCTACGAGCCGGGCGTCTTCTACTGCAAGGACGCCTTCCAGGGTCTCGACACGATGGACGCGATCGTCGACGCGGAGGCGCGTGGGGCGCTGGTCGAGCGGATCCACGCCGAGGCCAAGCAGCTGCGCGAGAAGCCCGCGGTGGTCGACGACTCGCCGCCGACGACCGACGCCGGCGTGCGCTCGAAGGCGCGCACCGACGTGCCGATCCCGGAGCCGCCCTTCGAGGGCGCGCGCGAGGTCGACGTCGATCTCGACGAGGTCTTCCCCTACCTGGACCGCCACGTGCTGTTCAAGCTCCACTGGGGGGGCAAAGGCGTCAAGGGCGAGGCCTGGCGGCAGCTGGTCGAGGGCGCCGACGGCGAGGAGGGCTTCGCGCCGCGCCTGGAGCGGATGTGGCGCGAGCAGGACTACCTCAACCCGCGCGCCCGGCAGGGCTACTTCCCCTGCAACTCGGAGGGCAACGAGCTGATCGTCTTCGACCCCGAGGACCCGGAGCGCGAGCTCGAGCGGCTCGTCTTCCCGCGCCAGCCCAAGCACGACCGGATCTGCCTCGCCGACTTCTACCGGCCGCTGGACAGCGGCGAGCGCGATGTGGTCGCGCTGCAGGGGGTGACGGTCGGGCCGCAGGTGACCGAGCTGATCGAGCGGCTGGAGGGCGAAGGCGAGTTCGCCGAGCAGCTCTTCGTCCACGGCCTCGGCGTCCAGTCGGCCGAGGGCCTGGCCGAGTGGCTGCACGCCGAGGCGCGGCGCGGGCTCGGCATCGACCCCGACCAGGGACGCCGCTACTCCTGGGGCTATCCGGCCTGCCCGGAGCAGTCCGAGCACGAGAAGGTCTGGCGCCTGCTCGAGCTCGAAGAGATCGGCATGACCCTCTCCGACGGCTTCGCGGTGATGCCCGAGCAGTCGACGGTGGCGATCGTCGCCCACCACCCCCAGGCGGTCTACTTCGGCATGAAGTCCGGCTTCATCCCCGAGGACAGGTCCCCCGACGAACTGATCGCCGGCACCGACCGCGGCGGCGAGCTGCCGCCGGAGCGCGAGCCGGTGGGCTGACCGCGGCGAATTCCGGGGGAAGGACTCGAACCCTCGCTTCCTGGACCAAAACCAGACGTGCTAGCCGACTACACCACCCCGGATCAGCTTCGACCCTAGCGCCCACAACCAACATCTGACGCCCTTTGGGCGCCGTAGGGTCGTCAATGCGCCAGATGCTTGATCGCGTCCGCCGGGGGACTTAGGGTCGTCGCATGGAGATGAGCGGAGTTCAGCTGGACCCCGAAGTTCGCGCCGGGCTGGCGCGTAGCTGGAAGGGACTGATGGCGGTCGGGATCGCGGCGATCCTGGTCGGCTGCGTGGCGATCGTCGTGCCTGCGGTGGCCTCGGTCGGGACGGCGATCTTCATCGGCTGGGTCCTGGTGATCGTCGGCGCCTTCCTCGTCGCCGGCGCCTTCGCCGCGCACACGGTCGGCTCGGTGGTCTGGCGACTGCTCTGGGCCTTCCTCACGGTGATCGTCGGCCTCTGGCTGATCCTCGAGCCGCACAACGGCACGCTCACCCTGACCCTCGTCCTCGGCATCTACTTCCTGCTCATGGGCATCACCCGGATCGCCGTCGCCCTCGGCGCCCGCGGCCAGCAGGGGGCAGGCCTCGTCGGCCTCAGCGGCGTCGCCGGCCTGCTGATCGGCATCCTCGTCCTCGCCAAGTTCCCCAGCAGCGCCGACTGGGCGATCGGCCTCCTGGTAGGCATAGACCTGATCTTCGCCGGCTGGACGATCACCTCCATAGCGCTGGTCGGTAAAGACCTGTCACGAGCGCCCTGAGACCCCGCACGGCCTCCCTCGCACTACGATCCTTCGAGTGACTTCCCCCCTAGTGCTGGTCATGGCGGCCGGCGAGGGTACGCGCATGCGCTCCTCGCTGCCGAAGATGCTCCATCCCGTCTGCGGGCGACCGCTGGTCGCCTGGCCGATCCTCGCCGCGCGCGAGGCGGGGGCGGGGCGGGTCGCCGCGATCGTCTCGCCGGGGCGCGACATCTCCGCCGGCTTCCCCGGCGAGGTCGAGACGGTCGTCCAGCCCGAGCCCGACGGCACCGGCGGCGCGGTGCGCGCGGCGCTGCCGCTGATCGAGCAGGCGGAGACCGTGCTCGTGCTCTCGGGCGACCACCCGCTGATCTCGGCCGAGATCGTCTCCGGCTTCCTCGCCGCCCACGCCTCCTCCGGCGCGGCGGCGACGATGATGACGATCGAGCTCGATGACCCCGGCAGCTACGGCCGCGTCGTGCGCGACGCCGACGGCGGCGTCGCCCGCGTGGTCGAGGCGAAAGCCGACGGCGACGCGAGCGCCGAGGAGCTGGCGATCCGCGAGATCAACGCGGGCACCTACGCCTTCGAGGCCGGGCCGCTGGCCACGGCGCTGCGCGGCCTCTCCAACGACAACGCCCAGGGCGAGTACTACCTGACCGACGTCTTCGCCGCCCTGCGTGAGGCCGGCCACTCGGTCGCCGGCCACCTCGCCGACGACTTCGCCGTGACGATGGGGGTCAACAACCGGGTCGAGCTCGCCGCGGCCGAGGCCGAGGCCCGGCGCCGCATCCTCGAGCGCCACATGCACGCCGGCGTCACCGTGGTCGACCCCGGCAGCACCTGGGTCGACGCCGGCGTCGAGATCGCCGCCGACGCGCGGCTCGAGCCCGGCACCAGCCTGCGCGGCGCGACCGCGGTCGGCGCCGGCACGGTCGTCGGCCCGCTGAGCACGCTGATCGACAGCCGGCTCGGCGCCGAGGTCCAGGTCCCGCACTCCTACCTGGTCGAGTGCGCGGTCGAGGACGGCTGCAACGTCGGCCCCTTCGCCTACCTGCGTCCCGGCGCCCAGCTCGAGCCCGGCGCCAAGGCGGGCAGCTTCGTCGAGGTCAAGAACTCGCGCATCGGCGCCGGCTCCAAGGTCCCGCACCTGGCCTACGTCGGCGACGCCGACATCGGCGCCGGCAGCAATCTCGGCGCCGGCACGATCACCGCCAACTACGACGGTTTCCGCAAGCACCGCACGACGATCGGCTCCGGGGTGCGGATCGGCGTTGACACGATGCTCGTCGCCCCGGTAGAAGTCGGCGACGCCGCCTACACTGGCGCCGGAGCGGTGATCAAGAAGGACGTCCCCGAGGGGGCGCTTGCGGTGAGCCAGAACGACCAGAGGAACATCGAGGGCTACGCGGAGGGCAAGACCGCGCAGTCGCACGAGGAGGATTCGTGAGCACGATCGAGCAGCGCCCAGAGGCGGTATCCGGCCCCGCGCCGACGGCGATCCCGCACGACTACTCGAAGCGGATGATGGTCTTCGGCGGCCGAACCTCGGGCGAGCTGGCCGCCAAGGTCGCCGGCAAGCTCGGCCTCGACCTCGGCCAGGTGACGCTGAAGACCTTCGCCAACGGCGAGGTCTACTGCCGCTACGAGGAGTCGATCCGCGGCGCCGACGTCTTCATCGTGCAGTCGACCTGCGCCAACGAGCAGACCGAGATGACGCCGAACGACGCGCTGGTCGAGCTGCTGACGATGATCGACGCCGCGCAGGGCGCCTCCGCCCACCGGATCATCGCCGTGCTGCCCTGGTACGGCTACGCCCGCCAGGACAAGAAGTCCTCGCCGCGCGAGCCGATCTCGGCGCGGATCATGGCCAAGTGCCTGGAGGGCGTCGGCGTCGACCGCGTCCTCACCATGGACCTGCACGCCGGCCAGGTGCAGGGCTTCTTCCATGTCCCGGTCGACCACATGACGGCGATGCCGATGCTGACCCAGTGGTTCGTCGACCAGGAACTGAACGACGAGCTGGTGATCGTCTCGCCCGACGCCGGCCGGGTGAAGACGGCGCGCAACTTCGCCCGCCGCATCGGCACCCACTGGGCGGTGATGGAGAAGGAGCGCCCCGCCCAGCAGGTGGCGGAGATCGGCTACGTGGTCGGCGAAGTGAAGGGCAAGACCGCGGTCCTCGTCGACGACATGATCGACACCGCGGGGACGCTCTGCGCCGCCGCGCAGACGGTGCTCGACGAGGGCGCCGCGCGGGTGATCGCCTGCGCCACGCACGGCGTCTTCTCCGGTCCGGCCTACGAACGGCTCGCCGACTCGGCGATCGAGCAGATCGTCGTCACCGATACGGTCCCGCTGCGCCCCGGCGCCCCCGACAACATCACCGTGCTCTCCACCGCCGGCACCTTCGCCGACTCGATCCGCCGCATCTTCACCGACGACTCGGTATCCGAGATCTTCGCCGGTGAGAATCAGTTGTTCTGATGCCTGACGGGATGCGCCTGGTCGGCCACAAGGGCGCCGACCTGATCGCCCCCGGCAACACGCCGGAGAGCTTCGCCGCCGGGGTCGAGGCGGGCGCCGACACGATCGAGATCGATGTGCTCTGGACCCGCGACGGCCATCCCCGCATCGACGCGGCGCAGCGGACGCCGCTGGTCGTCGCCCACGACTGGGAAGACGCCGAGCGGCGCGAGCCGCTGACCCTCGCTCAGGCGCTCGACGCCTTCCTGGCGCCGCCGCTCGATCGGGTCGAGATCGACCTGGACATCAAACTGCCGGGCAGGGAGGAGGAGCTGGTCGCCGCGCTGCGCGAGCGCGAGCTGCTGGAGCGGGCGATGGTCTCGACGATGGAGCTCGCGAGCCTGGCGCGGATCCGCGAGCTGGAGCCGCGCCTGCGGCGCGGCTGGACCTATCCGAAAGTGACGAAGGACTGGACCTCGAAGCGCTGGGCGAAGCTGCCGATGATGGCGGCGCTGGTCTGGATGCGCGAGCGCCTGCCCGGCCTCGCCGCCCGCGAGCTGCCGCAGCTCGGCGTCAGCGCGATCTGGGTCTACCACCCGCTCGTCAGCCCGCGCCTCGCCCGCATCGCCGACCTGGCCGGCGTGGAGCTGATCGCCTGGACCGTCGACGACGCAGCCCGCATGCGCAAGCTCACCGCCGCCGGCGTCCACGGCATCTGCACCAACGACCCCCGCCTGTTTGAGCGCATCGGAGATTGACCCCACCCTGGCTGGGTCAATCTCCGATAGAAGATCTCAGACCGTGTCGGGCTCAGTCCGGTTGGGGCAGCCCGGGGCCTTCGCGGGCCCACTCGACCTGGCCCACACCCTCGACCTTGGAGCGACCCTCGACGTCGTCCCACTCGTGCAGCATCCGCTTCAGGCGGGCGACCGCCTCCGGCGGG
>DATFMX010000121.1:0-3547 GCA_035266685.1 Solirubrobacterales bacterium | reverse complement strand
GGCCTGCGAGCGACTCGCCCTGCAGATCCTCCCCGGCGGCTCGACCCCGACGCTCGAAGCCGCCTTCGACGCCCGGCTGGGCGAGATCGAGGCGGCCTGGCGCGACTACCTGCGAGCGATCGCCCGCCCGGGCCCCGCCTGACTTCGTTCCGGTGCGCCTTTCCTACCCCTGAGGTAGGAAAGGCGCACCGGAAGCCACAGCCGTCGACTCCGGATACGGTTCAGCGCCATGATCGTCTCCGTTCACCTCGCCGACGTCGGGGCGCTGCGCGCCCAGCGGCTTCTCTTCGCCGGGCCGGCTTCGCCCGCCCCGCCCTACCGCGACTCGTCTCGACCTTCTCGATCTGGCGCAGCGCGGCGGCGATGCGCGAGTACGCCTTCGACGGCGCCGGCTCTCACCAGGCAGCGGTCCGCGCCGACCGCTCCCGTCCCTTCCACCACGAATCCGCCTTCGTCCGCTTCCGCCCTCTCGCCTCGCACGGCCAATGGGACGGCCACAACCCCCTCGCCGCGGTCGAGGTTTGAACCGCTATCCGGCTCAAACCTCTACCGCGCCGACGGTCAGCTGACGCCGGGCGTTCCCTCGAGCACCTCGCGGGCCTGCGCGGCGATCTCTTCGGCGACCAGGACCTGACGCGGTCCCGCCGCTAGGAAGTCCGGCACATCGAAGCCGGCGGCGCGCTTCAGCATGCTCGGGATGCCGTGCTCGGAGAGCAGGCCCTGGATCATCTCCGCCTCCGCCTGGTTCTGGGCGTAGGCGACCTTGACCAGCTTGCCCTTACCCGACGACAAGCTCAGCCTCGGCGATCTTCCCGTCCTTGATCCAAAACCCCTTCAGGTCCGGCGCCTCGGGGTCGGCCAGCGAGGCGATCAGGTAGACCGCTTCCGGCCAGCCGGCGAGGTTGACGTCGGTCTGCGACGGATAGGCGGCGCTCTTGGTGTGCGAGTGGTAGATCGCCACCAGCTCCTCCCCCGCGTTGCCCATTCGATTCATGATGTTGAGTTGTTCCTGACCGTCGATTCCATAACGAAAGGGGCTTGCCTCTGCGTTCCTAGCCGGATAGACGGTCGTTGCCTCGTCCCCTTTGCCGCCGATCAACCCGCAGCACTCGTTAGGAACCTCCTCGCGTGCCTGGGCGATGATCTCGTCAACCAGCTTTCTAGAAATCCTCATTCATCACTCCTGAGAGCGGTCGTGGCCAAGCAGATCAAGGACGCAGGGAGCGTGGCGTGCTTCTAGCACGCGAGCGACCGAGGACGCAGAGATGCGCAGCGCCACGGCCGCTCTCAGTTACCACCAGACGGTGGAATCGAGGTTGTCGATTTCGTCGATCGGTCGCGTGTAGACGCCGGAGGAGAGGTACTTCCAGCCGTCGTCGGGAATCAGGAAGACGACGTTGCCGCCGTCGAGCTCCTCGCCGATGCGCACGGCGATGCGGGCGATCGCGCCGGAGGAGACGCCGGCGAAGACGCCCTCCTCGTCGAGCAGCTTGCGCGTCCAGACGATCGCGTCGCGGTTGGAGACCATGATCTTGCGGTCGAGCAGGCTGATGTCGATGATCGGCGGGATGAAGCCGTCATCGAGCGAGCGCAGGCCGTGGACCATCTCGCCCTGCATCGGCTCGGCGGCGACGATCAGCGTCTCGGGGTCGTGCTCCTTCAGCCGCCGCCCGTTGCCCATCAGCGTGCCGCCCGTGCCGAGCCCGCCGACGAAGGCCGTCACCTCGTCGAGCTCTTCGAGGATCTCGACCGCGGTGCCGTCGTAGTGGGCCTTGGGGTTGGCCTCGTTGCCGTACTGGTAGGGCATGTAGTAGCGCGAGTCCTCGGCCATCTCCAGCGCCACCTCGACCGCGCCGTTGGATCCCTTGGCGCCCTCGGAATAGACGATCTCCGCCCCGTACATCTCGAGCAGCTGGGTGCGCTCCTTGGTCACGTTGTCGGGCATCACGACCTTCAGCGAGTAGCCCTTGCGGCGGCAGATCATCGCCAGCGAGATTCCGGTGTTGCCCGAGGTCGGCTCGAGGATCGTCTGGCCGGGCTCGATCGCGCCCTCGGCCTCCGCCGTCTCGATCATCGACTTGGCGACGCGGTCCTTGACCGAGCCGGTGGGGTTGCGGCCCTCGAGCTTGGCGTAGATGCGGACGCCGGGCTTCGGCGAGAAGCGCGGCAGCTCGACCAGCGGCGTGTTGCCGATCGACTCGACGATGTCGCCGAAGCGGCCCCCGCAGGGTCGATTTAGTAGCTCTCCCGACACTTCAAAAAGTATAGCCATGGACCGCAGAACCGGTCGGAATTACTTCGAAGCGATCTAACCGCCGGCCATCGCGGGCATGATGATGACGGTGTCGCCCTCCTTGACAGCGGTGCCGAGCCCGTCGAGCACGCGCACGTCCTCGTCGTTGAGGTAGACGTTGACGTAGCGGTTGAGCTCGCCGTCGGGGCCGAAGAGCTGCTCCTCGGTCGCCGGGTGCTCGGCGGTCAGCGCGCGCAGCACCTCGCCGACATCGCCGCCGCTCGCCTCGACCTCGGTCTGGCCACCCGTCTGGGCGCGCAGCACCGGGGGGATTCTCACCGTGGCCATCGACGCGATCCTATTGGAGTCGACCGGAGCAGCGGGCTAGCCGGCGCAGAAGGCTTCGTAGTCCGGGAACTTCCCCAGCTCCGAGTCCGAAATCTGCGGCGCGTTCTCGCCGCAGATCGGGCAGTCGGGGTCGCGGCGCACCTTGAGCTCGGTGAAGCGCGTGCTCAGCGCCTCGAAGAGCAGCAGGCGGCCGATCAGCGGCTCGCCGATGCCGAGCACCAGCTTGAGGACCTCGTTGGCCTGCAGCAGGCCCATCGTCCCGGCCATCACGCCGAGCACGCCGTTGGCCGAGCAGCTCGGCGCCAGCTCGGCCGGCGGCGGCGTCGGGTAGAGGCAGCGGTAGCAGGGCCCCTCGAAGGGGACGAAGGTCGAAATCTGGCCGTCGAAGCTGAGGATCGAGGCCGAGACGACCGGCTTGCGCAGCCGCACCGAGGCGTCGTTGAGCAGGTAGCGGGTGGGGAAGTTGTCGGCGCCGTCGACGATCACATCGTAGTCGGAGAGCAACTCGACGATGTTGCCGGAGTTGAGGCGGAAGTTGTGCTCGACCACGTTCACATCCGGGTTGAGCGCCTCGATCGTCTTGCGCGCCGATTCGGTCTTCGGCGCGCCGATCCGTTCGGTGTTGTGGATCACCTGGCGCTGCAGGTTGGAGGCGTCGACGACGTCGTCGTCGACCAGGCCGAGCGTGCCGATCCCGGCGGCGGCGAGGTAGAGCGCCGTCGGCGCGCCGAGCCCCCCGGCGCCGACCAGCAACACCTTCGCGTTCAGCATCTTCAGCTGGCCGTCGACCCCGACCTCGGGCAGCAGGGTGTGGCGCGAGTAGCGGTCGCGCTGCTCGGCGGTCATGCCGTTTGCGGCGACGACCGGCAGCCCCTGGTCCTGCCAGGCGAGGATGCCGCCGAACAGCGCGAGGCGACGTCGGTGTAGCCGAGCGCTTCGAGCTGTTCGGCGGCGAGGAAGGAGCGG
>DATFMX010000120.1:0-6288 GCA_035266685.1 Solirubrobacterales bacterium | reverse complement strand
CTACGTCTACCCGCCCGATTGGTACGAGGAGAACGGGATCGAGCTGCTGACCGGGACCAACGCGATGGCGCTCGACCCGGCGGCGCGGACGGCGAAGCTGCAGGGCGGGGAGGAGGTCTGCTTCGACAAGGCGCTGCTCGCCACCGGGGCGATGGTCAACATCCTGCGGGTCGAGGGGGCCGAGAACGAGGGCATCCACTACCTGCGCGCCTTCGGCAACTCGGAGGCGATCCGCGCCGACGCCGAGGCGGCGGAGCATGTCGTCCTGATCGGCGGCAGCTACATCGCCGGCGAGGTCGCCGCCTCGCTGACCGCGAAGGGCGTGAAATGCACGATGGCGATGATCGAGGATGTGGCGCTCTCGCGGACCTTCGGCGAGGACGCCGGGCGCTGGTTCCAGGCGCGGCTCGAAGAGCACGGGGTGGAGGTGCTCGGCGGCGAGGAGCTCGAGGCGTTCGAGGGCGACGGCCGGGTGAAGGCGGTGCTGACGAAGAGCGGTCGCTCGATCGAGTGCGACGCGGTCGTCGTCGGCGCCGGTGTGCGCCCCGACGCGATGCTCGCCCAGCGCGCCGGGCTCGAGGTCGAGGACGGGATCGTCTGCGACTCGAAGCTCGCGACCTCGGCCGAGGGCATCTACGCGGCCGGTGACTGCTGCTCCTACGACAGCGTCGTACACGCCCGCCGGATCCGGGTCGAGCACTGGGATGTGGCGATGCAGCAGGGGATGCACGCGGCGCGCAACATGCTCGGCGAGGACCGCGACTATGACGTCGTCCCCTACTTTTTCAGCGACCTCGCCGACTGGGCGAGCCTCGAGTACGTCGGCCCGGCGCGGGACTGGGACGAGGAGATCTGGCGCGGCGACCGCGACGCCGGCGAGTTTTCCGTCTGGTACCTGAAGGACGGCCGGGTGGCCGGCGCGCTCAGCGTCGGCCGCTCCGAAGACCTCGCCGAGGCCCGCCGCCTGCTCGCCGAGCGCGTCGACGTCTCGGCCGCCCGGGCGACGATCGCCGACGCCGGCGGCGACCTCAGTACGATTGTCTGAACGGTAGCCCGCGCCGCGCCCGGCGGCTGGCGCTGGATATCCTCGTACTCATACCGTTGCGCCCTGGTGTAATTGGCAACACGCCAGCCTCTGGAGCTGGATTTCGGGGTTCGAGTCCCTGGGGCGCAGTTCTCGCGGCACCGAATGTCGCAAAGGCCGTCTAATGCCTTTGCTACTTTCGCGCTGATGCGGAGCCTCGGACTTTCGGTCGGCGCGTTTGCGCTTCTCGTGTTTCTCCTCGCCGGCTGCGGTGGCGGCGGTGGCGACGAATCGACCGCCGCGGCGAGCAGCGAAGCGACGGAACCGCTGGCGCTCAGCAAGGCGGAGCTGATCACGCAGGGCGATGCGATCTGCGCCGAGGTGAACGCGGCGGTCGGCGCCGCGGGCTCGACCAGCGCCGGCGCCGGCGAAGCGATCGTCCAGGTCGCCGGCCTCTACGGCGGCATGGTCGAACGGCTGAAGGGCCTCGGGCCGCCGCGCGAAGAAGGCGCCGGCTATTCGGGCTTCATCAACACCGCCGAAGAACTCGCGCAGGCGGAGGGCAACATCAAGCTCGCATACGAACGCGAAGAAGCGGAAGCGCTGACCGACGCATCGGGCGAAGTCTCGACGGCGCTGACCAGGTTCGAGTCGGTGGGGCGCGAATTCGGCTTCGAAAAATGCGCGGAAGCGCCCACGGCGCCGTCCCCGAGTGGCTCGGGCGAAGGATCCGGGGGCGAAGAAGAAAGCGCCGGCGGGGTCGAAAGCGAAGTCGAAGAAGCGGCGCCGGAAGAAGAAGCAGCGCCCGAAGAAGCGCCGCCGGTCGAAGAAGAAAGCGCCGGCGGCGGCGCCGGTGTGGGCGGCGGCACCGAAGGCGGCGGCGGGACCAGCGGCGGGTCCTCCGGCGGCATCGGCCCCGGCTAAGCCGCCGAGGACTCCTCCCACGCCCCGTACAGCCGCGCGTAGGCGCCGCCGGCCTCGATCAGCTCCTCGTGGGCGCCGCTCTCGGCGATCCGGCCACCCTCCAGCACGACGATCTTGCCGGCGCGGCGGATCGTCGAGAGGCGGTGGGCGATGACGATCGCCGTGCGTCCGGCGAGCAGCCGCTCCAGCCCGCGCTCGATCGTCTTCTCGGTGCGCACATCGACGTTCGAGGTCGCCTCGTCGAGGATCAGGATCCGCGGCTCCGCCAGCAGCGCCCGGGCGAAGGCGACGAGCTGGCGCTGCCCGGCCGAGAGCTGCACGCCGCGCTCGCCGACCTCGGTCCCGATTCCCTGCGGCAGCGTGGCGACGAACTCGCTCGCGCCGACCGCGGCGAGCGCCGCCTCGATCTCCTCCTCGCTCGCCTCGGGCCGGCCGAAGGCGACGTTCTCGCGCACGCTGCCGGAGAACAGGTAGCCCTCCTGGGGGACGATGCCGAGCTGGCGTCGCAGCGCCTCCTGGCGCAGGTCGCGCAGGTCGTGGCCGTCGACCGCGACCGTGCCCCGCTGCGGGTCATAGAAGCGCGCCACCAGCTTGGCGAAGGTCGACTTGCCGGCGCCGGTCTCGCCGACCAGGGCCAGGGTCTGCCCGGGGGGCACGTGCAGGTCGACGTCCTCCAGCGCCCAGCCGCCCGCCTCCGCTCCCTCGGAGTAGGAGAACCAGACCCCCTCCATCTCGATCTCGCCGCGCAGCTGGCCGGGGTCGATCGCGCCGGGGCTGTCGACCATGTCGGGCTCGGTGTCGAGCAGCTCGAAGACCTTGTCGAGCGCCGCCATTCCCTGCTGGTAGGTCGTGTAGAGCTGGGACAGTTCCTGGATCGGCGAGAAGAACACCTGCAGGTAGCCGATGAAGGCGACGATCGTGCCGATCTGGATCGCGCCGTCGATCGCCTGGCTGCCGCCGTAGAAGACGATCGCGGCGGTGCCGGCGGCGCTCAGCAGTTCGACCGCCGGGAAGTAGGAGGCGTTGAGGAAGACGGTCTTCATGTTCGCGTCGCGGTTGGCCGCGTTGAGCTCGGTCATCGCCGTCGTGTGGCGCGGCTCCTGGCCGAAGCTGCGCACGATGCGCACGCCGCTGAGGGTCTCCTGCAGATAGGCGGTGACTGCGGCGATCCGCTCCCTGGTCAGCCTGTAGGCGCCGTGCGAGACGACGCGGAAGACGATGCTGGCAACCGCGAGCAGGGGGAAGGTGAGGAAGGTGATCAGCGCCAGCCTGACGTCCAGCGCCAGCATGATCGCGACCACGCCGATCAGCGTCAGGCCGCTGGAGATCAGCGTGACGACGCCGTTGGTGACGAGCTGGTTGAGCGCCTCGATGTCGTTGGTCATGCGGCTGATCAGCACCCCCGGGCTGCGGCGGCTGAAGAAGCCGATCGACATCGACTGCAGGTGCGAGAAGATGCGCTCGCGCAGGTCCTGCAGGGCGCGCGTGCCGACCCAGCCGACGAGGTAGGTCTGGGCGTAGCTGGCCGCCGCGTAGACGATCGCGACGCCGAGGAAGGCGGCGACGATCAGGGTCAGCGCGGCGCTGTCGCCGGTGACGATGCCGGCGTCGATCGCCTGGCCGGCGAGGTAGGGGGGCGCGAGGCCGGCGCCGGTCGCCGCGAGCATCGCGACGAGAGCGAGCGCGACCCGGCCGCGGTAGGGGCGCAGCAGCCCGACCATCCAGCGCAGCTTGCGGCCCCGCTGGTCCTCGCCGCGCAGCAGCCGCCAGATTCCAGCGATCCCGCTCACAGCCGCACCGCCGCCTCGCGCTGCTCGAGGTCGCGCTGCAGGAAGACGGAGTCGGCGAGGCCGTGCTCGGCGATCTCACGGTAGAAGCCGCAGCCCTCGAGCAGCTCCTCGTGCGTGCCGCGGTCGACGATCCGCCCGCCGTCCATCACCACGACCTCGTCGGCGAGCGAGACGGTGGAGAGCCGGTGGGCGATGACGAAGGTCGTGCGGCCGGCCATCGCCTCGGCGAGGCCGGTCTTGATCGCCGCCTCGGTCGTCGCATCGACGGAGGAGGTGGCGTCGTCGAGGATCAGCACCCGCGGGTCGGCGAGCAGCGCACGGGCGATCGCGACGCGCTGGCGCTGACCGCCGGAGAGGGTGAGCCCGCGTTCGCCGACCAGCGTCTCGTAGCCCTGGGGCAGCTTGCGGATGAAGCCGTCGGCCTGGGCGCGCCGCGCCGCGGCCTCGATCTCCTCGAGGCTCGCCCCGGGTCGGGCGTAGGCGATGTTGTCGGCGATGCTCGCGGTGAAGAGGAAGCTGTCGTCGCCGACGAAGGCGACCTCGGAGCGCAGCGAGACGAGGTCGACGGAGCGCACATCGGCGCCGTCGATCCGCACCGCGCCCTCGCTCGGGTCATACAGCCGCGCGATCAGCGCCACGAGGCTGGTCTTGCCCGAGCCCGACGGGCCGACGAGGGCGACCGTGCTGCCGGCCGCGACGTCGAGATCGATCTCCCGCAGGGCCGCATCGGAGATTGACCCCGCCCCAGTGTGGTCAATCTCCGATGCGCTGCCGTAGCGCAGGGTGACGTCGCTCATCTCGACCCGGCCGCCGCCGGCCGGCAACGGCGGCGCGTCCGGCGGGCTCTCGATCGCCGGCTCGCGGTCGAGGATCTCGAACAGGCGGTTGCCGGACGCGATCGCCCGCTGCGCCATGCCGAGCGTCATCCCCAGCATCCGCATCGGCCCCGCCAGCATCGCCACGTAGGTGTAGAAGGCGGTGAAGTTGCCGAGGCTGAGCTCGCCCGCGATCACCTGGCGACCGCCGACCAGCAGCACCAGGGCGATGCCGATCTGCGGCAGCAGGCCGAGCAGGGGGGAGAAGGTGGCCTGTAGGCGGGTCGAGTAGATGCTCTGGTCGAAGACCCGGGTGACCGCGCGGCGGAAGCGGTGCAGCTGGTGCTCCTCGCGGGCGAAGGCCTTGACGATGCGGATCCCGGAGACGTTCTCCTCGGCTTCCGCGGTCAGCTCGGCGAGCCGCTGCTGCACCTCCTGCACGGCCGGCCGGGAGACCCGGTTGTAGCGCGAGGCGGTGTAGACGACGAGCGGCGCGGGGGCGAGCGCGAGCAGCGCCAGCCAGGGCTGCAGGGCGAACATCACGGCGCTGGCGAGGACGATCGTCAGCAGGTTCTGGGTGATGAAGATCAGGCCGTAGCCGAGGAAAAAGCGGATCGACTGCAGGTCGACCGTCGCCCGCGACATCAGCTGGCCGGTCTGCTGGGAGTCGAAGAAGCCGAGCTCGAGCCGCTGCAGGTGGGCGTAGAAGCGCTGGCGCAGGTCGAATTCGACCGCCAGCGAGACCTTGCCGGCGACGACGCGGCGCACCAGCGTCAGCCCGAGGCGCAGGACGCCGGCGGCGACGATCGCCAGCGCGAGCGGCAGCAGGTCGGGCTTTTCGCCCCGCTCGATCGCGTTGACCCCGCGTCCGATCAGGTAGGGGATCAGGACCGTCATCCCCATCGCCGCCCAGGCGAAGATCAGCGAGCCCCAGAGCTGGCGGCGATAGGGCCGCAGAAAGCCCATCAGACGGCGATAGGTCCGCATTCCCATTACTTTACAAAGTAAAGTAATGGGACGCATATACCGCCGCCTGCTCCGCTTCGCGTCCGCGGGCGGCGGCTAACGGCCATATCGGCGCCGCTCGCAGGGAATCAGATTGCGATGCTCGCTAATTGGTTCTTCAGGCGTGCGTTCAGTTGAATGCGGCAGCTTTGGCGCTGGTGACCTTGCCGCGCGGGCAGGGTTTCTGCTCGTGCCCGGGCGGGAGGAGGATCTGGAAGTTGGTCACCGCGTGGTAGGGCGTCGGGGCGCCGTTGTTGCGGGCCAGGGTGACGACGAGGCGGTAGAAGCCGGCCGGGAGTTCGTGGTAGTAGATCTCCGGCCGGGTCGCCGGCGAGTAGCTGCCGTTGGCGCCGACCCGCACGGCGAGCACGCCGTTGGGCCCCGAGTAGCGGGGGAAGTCGAAGGATTTGCCGACCAGGCGGCCACGCCCCAGCGGGCTTTCCTCGGCTTTCGCGAGCTTCGCCGGGTCGACGCAGTCGGGCACGCGGTTGAGCGCGAAGCGCAGGTTCCCCTCGTCGAGCTGCGGTTCGCGGCCGAAGCGCAGGGGCGCCAGTCTGAAGTTGCTCACCTTCGTCTTGACGACGACGGAGCGGTCGGTCTGCCGCGCGCCGTTGCGGGGTGAGACGATTTCGACGCCGGGTTCGCCGGGCAGCGCGGCCCGCTTCGAGGCGTGCCCGTCGTCGCCCACGAAGACGACCATCAGGACGACCGCGCCGGTTACAGCCGCCAG
>DATFMX010000119.1:0-3770 GCA_035266685.1 Solirubrobacterales bacterium | reverse complement strand
CGACGACCGCGCGGCGCTGGCGCTGATCTGCGTCTGCGCGGCTGCGATCGCCGCCGGGCGGCTCGCCTTCGTCAGGAGCAGGCGGAGTGCCTAGCGCGGTCCTCACCTCTGAGGGACGGACGCGGCTGCTGCCGCTGGCGACGCTCGGCCTGATCGTCGCCGGCGGCGCCCTCCAGCTCGCCGGCGCGCCGACGACGGGCGACGCCGTCTGGGCGGCGACGGTCGTCGTGATGCTCGTGCCGCTGACGATCTCGATCATCCGCACGCTGGCGTCCGGGCGGGTCGGCGTCGACGCGATCGCCCTCGTCGCGATGGCCGGGGCGCTGGCGGTCGGCGAATACCTCGCGGGGGCGGTGATCGCGCTGATGCTCTCCGGCGGCAACGCGCTCGAGGCGAGCGCCTCGCGCCGCGCCCGCCGCGAGCTGACGGCGCTGCTCGAGCGAATGCCGACCGTCGCCCACCGCCGCGCGGCAGCCGAGCGCGGTAGAGGTTTGGATCGCTATCCGGAGCAAACCTCTACCACGGAGCGGGGGGCCTGGGAGGAGGTGCCGGTCGGCGAGCTGGCGGTCGGCGACGAGGTGCTGGTGAGGGCGGGGGAGATCGTCCCCGTCGACGGCAAGCTGCGCGGCGCCGAGGCCGTGGTCGACGAGTCGGCGCTGAGCGGCGAGCCGCTGCCGGTCACGCACGCGCGCGGCGCGACGCTGCGCAGCGGCAGCGCCAACGCCGGCGAGGCCTTCGAGCTGCAGGCGACGCGGCTGGCGGCGGACAGCGCCTACGCCAACATCGTTCGCCTCGTCCGCGCGGCGGAGACTCAGCGGGCGCCCTTCGTCCGCCTCGCCGATCGCTACGCCGCGTTCTTCCTGCCGCTGTCCCTGGCTCTGGCGGCGATCGCCTGGGCGGCCAGCGGCGACCCGGTCCGCGCGGTCGCCGTGCTCGTCGTCGCCACGCCCTGCCCGCTGATCCTCGCGGCGCCGATCGCGATCGTCTCCGGCGTCTCGCGCGCCGCCCGCTCGGGGGTGATCGTCAAGGGCGGCGCGGCGATCGAGCGGCTCGGCGAGGCGCGCACGGTTCTGCTCGACAAGACCGGCACGCTGACGCTGGGGGAGCCGGCGGTACACGAGGTCGTCGTGCTCGATGCGGCGGCGTTCGACGAGCAGGCGATCCTCCGCCTCGCCGCCTCGGTCGACCAGCTCTCCGCCCACGTGCTCGCCGAGGCACTCGTCCACGAGGCCGAGCGGCGCGGCCTCTCGCCGGCCGAGCCGGCCGACGCGGTCGAGGAGCCGGGGCAGGGGATCGAGGGAACGGTGGAGGGACGAAGGGTCGCGGTCGGCAGCAGCTCGTGGCTGCGCTCGCGCGGCTATCAGGTCGAGGGCGCGGCGAGGATCGGCGGCGACGGCGATGCGGCCGGCCTGGCCAAGGTCGCGGTCGGCGTCGACGGGCGTCTCGCGGGCGTCGTGGTGATGGCCGACAGCCTGCGCGAGGACGCGCGGGGGCTGGCCGGCGAACTGCGCGAGGCGGGTGTGCGCCGGGTGGCGATGGTGACCGGCGACCGCGCTTCCGTCGCCGAGCGGATCGCCGCCGAGACCGGGCTCGACCAGGTCTTCTCCGAGCAGAGCCCGGAGCAGAAGCTCGAGGTGGTCCGCTCGATGCGCGCCGACAGCGAGCTGGCGCCGGTCGTGATGGTCGGCGACGGGGTGAACGACGCGCCCGCCCTCGCCCTCGCGGACGTCGGCATCGCGATGGCGGGGCCGGGGGCGACGATCTCCTCGGAGACCGCCGATGCCGTGATCACCGTCGACCGGATCGACCGGGTCGTCACCGCTGTCGCGATCGGTCGCCGCGCCCTCGGCATCGCCCGCCAGAGCGTCGTCCTCGGCATCGCCCTCAGCGCCGTCGCGATGGTCGTCGCCGCCTTCGGCTACATCCCGCCGCTCGCCGGCGCCCTGCTGCAGGAGGGAATCGACGTCGCCGTGATCCTCAATGCTCTGCGAGCACTGACGGACTGACCATCTCCGAGCGCTGCGTCCGGCTCCCATCGCGCCACGCGCGATGGGAGCCGGACGGCGGGATCGCCATCCCTATTCGGTGACCGTGAGCGTCCCGTACATGCCCTGGGCGTAGTGCCCGGGGATGTTGCAGAACATCACGTACTTGCCCGGCGTCAACTTGAATTCTTCGGACTTGGTCTCACCGGGCTCGACGTCCGCGATCTCGCCGACCTCTTCGGCCGCTTCCGACTTGTCGAGCTTCTCCTCGTCGATGTCGCCGGTGGCTTCGGTCGGGAGCTTGGCCGGGTCCATGTTGGTCTTGAAGAGCACCAGCTCGTGCTCCATGTTCCCTTCGTTCGGGGCTTCGATCGTCGTCAGCCCGGCCTTCGCCGTGGCGTTTTTCGGGCTGAAGTAGAAGTCGCCCATCTTGATCGTCAGGGTCGCTCCGGCGCCGCCGCCGGTCGCCGCAGCCTCGTTCTCGCTCTCGGTCGTGGTCGTCGTGCCGCTGTCGCTCCCGCAGCCGCCAATGAAGAGCGCCGTGATCGCAGCCAGCGCCAAGAATACGAACAGTCTGTTCACCGGAGTCTTCATCTTGCACCTCGAATTCGTCGTGGCGGGCCGGGGTCGTGCTGCCCTTTCGCGCCCTGCCTTTGTCTAGTGGATGGCGCCATCAATTCACATTCGCCGGGCGTGGTCATCGGGGATTGGCCGCAGCGACCAGCGGGGAATCCCCGTCGTTCAATTGCACTGTTTCATGTATAGGTTCAGTAGTTGACCGCAGCTCGAGTTCGAGCGCCTGTGGCCGGGCACGCGCTGCGCTTGCCAGTCGGCCGCCCAGGCCGCGGGGACACGTATATCCGGACGGAGAATCTGCTCCAAACGGCTCTGGAAAGCCGTCCGACACCCGAACTAGTGTTCGCCTCTCAAGCAACGAAAACGGCCGGGGCGCTGACTGCAACAGCCCCCGGCCCGGCACAGGAGGCAGGGCCCCCATGCACAGCAAGCCTAATGGCAAGAAGGTTGACGCTCATCCCGAGCACGCCCAGGACGTCCGTGAGCAGGCGATAGTCCTCACCCACATCCTCGCGCTCGACCCCGACCACCAGACGATCCTCGCCCTCGCCCGCTCGCTCGACGCCGGGCCCGGCGACTTCAAGCGCTCCGACGCCGTGGAGCGCGCCGTCCGCGACCTAACCGGCGTGGGCCTGCTCGAAATCTCCTCGGGCGAGGTCCACCCAACCCCAGCCGCCCAGCGCTTCCTCGAGATCGTCGAAAGCGGGGTCTGAGATGGAGCGCGCAGGCCGTCTCCTCGCAGCTCCAGTGCTCGCCGTCCTCGATGACGACTAGAAGTTGCGCCCGGTATCATCGGGTCGCCTTGTCAAAGGAGCGAGACGAGATGAAGTCAGAACTGGATGAGCGCATAGAGCGCACCCTGAGATTGAATAAGGCTGCAATCAAGCAGGCGGAACGTCGCGCCAGCCGCCTGGACCAGGCGGCTGAGCGGTCGGTCCGAGTCATCGATCGCGCGATGCGACACCTTCGCCGAAGCGCTGTCTAGGCCGCACGATTCGCTTCGCCGGTTAGTTGCGGCAGGCCGGATTGTGCCTGAGCTTGTGCGGGTACGCACGCGCTTGTGAGGACTGTGCGGACGATCACTTTGCGAGGGGTCGAAGTTCGCAACGGTCCCGCGCTTGCTTACGAAACACACATACTCCACTCGCATATTTCTCATATCGCTTCTCGTCCTCGCGCTCGTCGTCCCGGCTGTCGCCCTTGCGGCTC
>DATFMX010000118.1:0-3166 GCA_035266685.1 Solirubrobacterales bacterium | reverse complement strand
CCACGCGCAGACCTTGGCGAAGCGGGCGGACGGCAGCGCGGCGAAAACACGCAATTTGCGACCTGACACCCGTCTAGGCAAAATGTCCGCGCGCGGGCGCCTTCCGCCGCTCAGTCGAGCGTGCGGCGGCCGGCGAAGGCGTTGCCGAGGGTGACCTCGTCGGCGTGCTCGAGGTCGGCGCCGATCGGCAGGCCGCTGGCGAGGCGGGTGACCTTGACCTGGCCGCGCAGCTGTTCGGCGATGTAGAGCGCGGTGGCCTCGCCGGTCGTCGTCGGGTTGGTCGCGAGGACGACCTCGCGCGCCTCGCCCTCGCTGACGCGGCGCAGCAGCTCGGCGATCTTCAGGTCGCCCGCGTCGACCCCGTCGATCGGCGAGAGGGCGCCGCCGAGCACGTGGTACAGGCCGCGGTACTCGTGCGTGCGCTCGACCGGGATCACATCGGCGGGTTCCTCGACCACGCAGATCGTCTCCCGGTCACGGCCGCTGTCCTGGCAGATCCGGCAGAGCGGCCCCTCGGAGAGGTTGAAGCAGCGCTCGCAGAGGCCGACCTTCTCCTTCACCTCGCGGATCGCCGCGGCGAGCGCCGCCGCCTCCTCGTCGGGGGCGCGGAGGATGTGGAAGGCGAGCCGCTGGGCGGTGCGCTGGCCGATGCCCGGCAGGCGTGAGAGCTCGGCGACGAGGCGGGCGAGCGGTGCGGGACCCTCGCCGCTCACATTCCCGGGAGGCCGCCGAGGCCTCCCATGCCGCCGGTGATCCCGCCCATCTTCGAGCCGGCCAGGTCCTGCGCGGCGCGCAGCGCCTCGTTGACCGCGGCCTGGACCATGTCGGCGAGCATCTCCGCCTCCTCGGGGTCGACCGCCTCGGGGTCGATCGAGATCGAGCGCAGCGTCAGGTCGCCGCCCATCGTCACCTTGACCATGCCGCCGCCGGCGCTCGCCTCAACCGTCTCGTCTTTGAGCTGCTCCTGTGCCTGCTCCATCTGCTGCTGCATCTGCTGCGCCTGTTTCATCAGCGCGTTCACATCGAAGCCCCCCGGGCCGCCCCGTGCCATCAACCGACCTCCTCAGCGTCGAATTCGCTCTTGATCTTCTCCACCAGCGCCGCGTGGTCCATTCCGCCGCTCTCGCCCTCGTCCGCGGGCGCCGAAGCGGCCTCCTCATCGAACACGGCGTACAGCGGACGCAGCTGCTCTCCCAGCACCGTCTGCAGAGCCGCCGCCATCTGCTCCCGCTTGTCCGGCGCCTCGGCCTTGCGCTTGTTGAAGAGGTGATCCGCCGGAAACCCGATCGTCACCGAGCCGTCCTCGAACCCCACCGGCCGAGCGCCCTCGAAGGTGGCGGCCAGCGCGGGCGCCGTCTGCAGAAGCTGGTCCAACACGGAGGGCCAGACCCGAACCACTTGATCCAAATCCAGCTCGCCGTGCCCCGCGGCTCCCGCCGCAGCCGGCTCTTCTTCAGCCGGCGCGTCCTCCTCCACCGCCGGCTCCTCGGCGTCAGCGGAAGGCGCCTCTGCCGCGGGTGGCGCTGTAGGGGGGACCGGCCCTGAGGACGCTTTAGCGACCGCAGGGGCCGGTGGGTCCCCTGCAGCGACAGGACCCGCGGCCCGCGAGCCACCGTCCCTTTGCTCGAGTCTCTCAATACGCCGAAGCAGCCCCTCGGTCGAAGGATCAAGATCAGGTCGCGCCGCTTTCAAGAGCGCTATCTCGACCGCCATCCGGGCGTCGTCGCCCTCGCGCACGGCGGTCAGAGCTTGCGAGAGCTCGTCGATCGTGCGCACGAGCGTCGCCGCGCCGATCGCTTCCGCCTGAGCCTGCATCCGACCCTGGTCCGTCGCCGTGACGACGAAGGTGTTGGGCACTTCCCCGACCGTCTGGGTGACGAGCAGATGCCGCAGGTGGGCGAGCAGATCGCGGGCGAACTGGGAGGGGTCGCGGCCGGAGCGCGCCATCTCCTCGACCCCGAGCAACACCCCCTTCGGGTCCTCGGCGATCACCGCGTCGACGGCGCCGAAGAGCAGCTCGGCGTCAGCCGCGCCGAGCAGCTGCAGGACGTCGTCGAGGCCGACGCGGTCGCCGCCGTAGGCGACGAGCTGGTCGAGCGTGCCGAGCGCGTCGCGGAAGCTGCCCTGGGCGGAGCGGGCGATCGTCGCCACCGCTCCCTCCTCGACCTCGATCCCCTCGGCCGCGGAGACCCGCTGCACCACCTCGGAGATCTGCTCCAGCGAGGGGCGCTGGAAGTCGAAGCGCTGGCAGCGGTCGGCGATCGTCGCCATCACCTTGTGCGCCTCGGTCGTCGCGAGGACGAAGACCGTGTTCGGCGGCGGCTCCTCGAGCGTCTTGAGGAAGGCGTTCCAGGCCTCTTTGGTCAGCATGTGCGCCTCGTCGAGGATGTAGACCTTCCAACGGCCGCCGGCGGGCGCGTAGGCGACCCGCTCGCGCAGGTCGCGGACGTCATCGACCGAGCGGTTGGAGGCGGCGTCCATCTCGATCACATCGACCGAGGTGCCGGCGGCGATCGTCACGCAGGACTCGCATTCGCCGCAGGGGGTGACGGTCGGCCCGCCGCGCTCGCAGTTGAGCGAGCGGGCGAGGATCTTCGCCATCGAGGTCTTGCCGGTGCCACGCGAGCCGACGAACAGGTAGGCGTGGTGGACCTTGCCCTGCTCGACCGCGTTGCGCAGGGTGCGGACGACATGCTGCTGGCCGACCACCTCGTCGAAGGAGCCGGGGCGGTGACGCCTGTATAGAGAGGTTGACTCGCTGGACTGGGGCACTGCGGCCAGTGTATCCACGCCCGCCGAGCTGCCTGTGTCGCCTTAGTCGCGCTACGCGGCACTAAAGCGACACAGCGCCCGGTAGGTTGCCCCGGTGCCGACGGAGGCCCGAAAATGGTTGACGCCCGCCGCTTGGCTCGCCGCCGTCGTCGCGGTCCTGCTGCTGATCTTCCCGCTCGGGTTTCCCAACTACGACACGATCTACGCGCTGGTCTGGGGACGCGAACTGGCGCACGGGATGAGCCCCGACTACGGCGCCGCGCTGCCCCCCACCCCGCACCCGCTCGCCGACCTGCTCGGGCTGGTGACGACGCCGCTCGGGGGTGGCGCGATCGATGTGACGATGGTCATCGCCTACCTCTCGCTCGGCCTCGTCGGCTACCTCGTCTACCGC
>DATFMX010000117.1:0-19511 GCA_035266685.1 Solirubrobacterales bacterium | reverse complement strand
GCTGGTCCGGTTGTCGACCTTCGTGGCGATGCGGCCAGTATACCGACTGGTCGGTATGTAGTACCTTGCGATCATGAGACGACCCTGGTTCAGCCTCGGTCCGGTGGGTGTGGACTTCTTCGAAACAGCGCCCCTGCTGTTGAAGGAGAGCTTTGAGATCCCCCTCGAGGCGGAGCCGGTTTGGGGCGACTTGATGTCGGAGAACCCGCTTGCCTGGTGCCGGATCTTGCGAGGGGTCGAATGGACCTCGCCGCGGCCCTTTGGAGTCGGCGCGACCCGCACCGCGCGGGCCGTTGGCGGCCTCGTCATCCACGAGCGCTTCTTCCGCTGGGAGGAGGGGCGCCGCCACTCGTTCTTCGTCGAGGAGGCGAACGTCCCCTTCTTCCGCCGCTTCGCCGAGGACTGCCTGGTCGAGCCGACCTCAGGAAGCTCCTGTCGGCTCACCTGGACGATCGCGATCGAGCTCCGGGCAGTCGCCGGGATCGGCGCCTTCGCTGGCAGGCCGATACTCGAGACGGCGTTTCGGGACACCCGCCGACACTACCGGTCCCTATGAGCGGCCCGCCTTCATCAGTCAGGAGGCAACTTTGGATCGGGCTATCCCGTTCTGCCACTCGGCTGCGGAAGTGGCAGAAGACCATGTACATCGCCGCACATCGGGGATGAGTTTGCTTTCTATCCGCCGCGGCGGACCAGGTAGAGCGGGGTCGCGACCGGGAAGCCCTTGAGGTTGACCTCGCCGATCGCCTCGCAGGCGAGGCCGCGCTCGCTCAGCGAGCCGGTGACGCTGTCGGTGACGAGGACCTCGCCTGCTTGGGCGCGGCCGACGACGCGGTGGGCGAGGTTGACCTGGGTGCCGAAGTAGTCGCCGTCGCGGTAGACGGCTTCGCCGTAGTGGACGCCGACCCTCGGCCGCGGCCGGTCGGGGAACCGCTCGAGCAGGCCGACCGCCCACACGGTCAGCGCCGTCGGTTCGGGCGAGACGACCATCACCTCGTCGCCGATCGTCTTCACCACGGTCGCCTCCGGCGGCAGCGTCGCCTCGACCGTCTCGACGAAGTTCTCAACCACGTCGAGCGCCTCGCGCTCGCCCTCCTCCTCGGTGTAGCGGGTGAAGCCGGTGAGGTCGATGAAGCAGAGCGTCACCGGGACCTCGCCGAGCTCGGAGAGCGGCGCCGCGAGGTCGGTCTCCATATGGCCGACCACGTCCTGCTCGAGGAAGAAGCGCAGGTAGCGCCGGTGCAGGTACTCGGTCAGCGGTCCTGCCAGCGGCAGCACATCGGCGGCCAGCTCGCCCATCTCCTCGGCGATCTCCAGCTCCGGCAGGGCGTCGCGGATCATCGGTTCATGCACATATAGGTGGAACAGCCGCACCTCGGCGTCGGCGATCCGGCGCAGCGACTGGACGTATACGCGGACGAGCTGCAGCAGGGCGACCAGCGGCAGGCCGGCGGCGAGCACGCGGGCGATCTGGCGCAGCGCCATCAGGTCGTCGTGGCTGAGCCCCCGCTCGCGGCCGAGCGGCGTGCCGAGGATGACCAGGACGCGCTCGATCAGCTCCGGCTCGAGGCCGGTCTCGCGGGCGGCGTCCTCGAGCGTGACCAGCTCCTCGCGGTCGGGCAGCAGCTCCTCGACGAAGCCGAAGGCGAGGCGACCCTCGCGGCCGGCCCGCCTCAGCTCCTCGAGCGAGTGGCCGCGTTCGCGCATCCGCGCCACCACCCGCGCCTGGGCGGCGGCGGCGACGGTCCACCGCCCCCGCCGCACCGGCAGGATCTTCTCCTCCGCCCAGCGCTTCAGCGTGCTCGCCGGGACGCCGGAGCGGCGCGCGGCCTCGCTCAGGGAGATCCGTTCGTCGGCCATCGGCGGTCCGAGGCTAACCCCAATGGTCGTCGAACGCCGAGCGGGGCGGCTCTCGCCGCCCCGCTCGGGTCATCGTCTGTGCGCTACAGCGGGCTCAGGAGGGGGCCCCCTCCTCGGGGTGCGCCTGAAGCACCTCCTCCCCGTCCTCGCCGGTGCGGATGCGGATCGCCTCCTCGACCGGCAGGACGAAGACCTTGCCGTCGCCGACCTCGCCCGTGCGGGCGTGCTTGAGGATCGTCTCGACGACGAGCGGCTTGTCTTTGTCCTCGACCACCACCTCGAGCTTCAGCTTCGGCCGGACGTTGACGGTCAGGGTCGAGCCGCGGTAGCGCTCGATGATTCCCTTCTGCCTGCCCGAGCCCTTGGCCTCGATGATCGAGAGGGACGGAAAGCCCCGGTCGAGCAGCTCGGCCCTGATCGGCTCGAAAGCCTCGTGGCGGATGAACGCCTCTATCTTCTTCATGCCTGGACCTCCTTTCTACTGTTCGGTCGCGGTCATCGGGGCAGCTGCGGGCGTGGCCGCCCGGGCTCCCGAGCCCAGCGTGGTCGGCAGCCCGGTCGAGTACTCCGGCTGCGGGATGAACTGCTCCGGGTACCCATACATGCCGTGCGAGCTGATGTCGAGGCCGGCCTCCTCCTCCTCGTCGTCGACCCGCAGCCCGATCGTGCCTTTGATCAAGGCGAAGGTGGCGATCGAGATCGCGAAGACGACTATGAAGGTGAAGAGCACCGCCAGGCCCTGCACGGCGAACTGGCCGAGACTGGCGCTGAACGGCTCGTTGCCGAACACCGCGTACCAGAGCCCCGGGGCGGCGCCTTCGCTGACCAGCCGCGCCGAGCCGAAGATGCCGACCGAGAGCGTCCCCCAGATGCCCGCCAGGCCGTGCGCCGAAAGCGCGCCGACCGGGTCGTCGAGCAGCCTGTCGATCGCCAGCACCGCGTAGACGACCAGCACCCCGGCGACGAGGCCGATGATCGGCGCCGCCCAGTACTCGACGAAACCCGAGGGAGCAGTGATGCCGACGAGGCCGGCGATCGCGCCGTTGCCGGCCATGCCGACGTCCAGCGTGCGGCTCTTCAGGTAGACGGCCAGGGAGGCGCCGATGACGCCCGCGGCCGCGGCCAGCTGCGTGTTGAGCATGACCTCGCCGAAGAAGTTGCCGGCGGTTTCGAAGGTCGAGCCTCCGTTGAAGCCGAACCAGCCGATCCAGAGGATGATCACGCCGAGGCCGACGAGCGGCATCGAGTGGCCCGGGATCACCCGTGGCTTGCCGCGGGTGTCGTACTTGCCCTTGCGCGGGCCGAGCAGCAACAGCGCCGCGAAGGCGCCGACGGCGCCGGTCAGGTGGACGACCGATGAGCCCGCGAAGTCCATCACCGGCTTGCCGCCGATGTCGGAGAGCAGGCCGCCGCCCCAGACCGCGTGGGCGACCAGCGGGTAGATCACCGCGCCGAAGACGATCGCGTAGATCACGTAGGCGCCGAATTTGATCCGCTCCAGCGTGGTTCCCCAGACGATCGCCAGCGAGACCGCGCAGAAGGCGAGCCCGTAGAGCATCAGCATCGCGGTTTCGCCATTCACCGCTTCCCCCGCAACCGTCTGGTTGAAGTGGAAGAAGAAGCCGCTGTCGCCGAAGAAGTCGTTGCCACCGCCTTCGGCGATGCCGTAGCCGATCGCCCACCAGGCGATCGTGCAGAGCGCCAGGTTCATCAGGATCTTGGCGACACCGGTGCCGGCGTTCTTCTGCCTCGAGAAGCCGATCTCAAGGAACATGAAACCGGCCTGCATGAGGAAGACCAACACGGTCGCGACGGCGACCCAGGCCATGTTGAGCTCACTGACTATCTGTGGCATCTCGGGAACTGCCTCCTTAGCCCGCCGGAGCACGCCCCGGCGATCGCGGTTGAACGAGCTGAATCCAAGGTATGGACGCCGCAGCGAGCCGTGTTTGGACGGCTGGAGCAAATTTGCGGGCGAGGTTTCTCCCAATGGGAGGTGCGCTGCCGAGGGGCCACGGGCGGCTATCGTGCGCGCCGCCGTGCCGGTGCGCCTCAAACCGACCGCGCCGATCGCGCCCGCCGCGATCCTCGTCGGCGACCCCGGCCGGGCGCTGCTGCTCGCCCAGGAGCTGCTGGAGCAACCGAAGATGAGCAACCACGCGCGCGGCCTCTGGGGCTATGGCGGCCACACGGCGGACGGCGAGGAGCTGACGATCCAGGCGACCGGGATCGGCGGCCCCAGCGCCGCGCTGGTGCTGACCGACCTCGCCGAGCTCGGGGTCGAGCGGGCCGTGCGGGTGGGCACCTGCGTCGCCTTCGGCGCCGCGGCGCGGGCCGGCGAGCTGCTGGCGGTCGAGGCGGCGCTGGCGGTCGGCGGCAGCGCCGCCTCCTTTGGGATCGCCGCCGGCGAGACGGTCGCGCCGGACGCGGAGCTCCACGGTCGGCTGGCGAGCGCCCTGGCGGCGGACGCACGACCCGTGACCGTCGCCAGCCTCGACACGATGCCCGGCCGGGAGCAGGCCGCGGCGGGGGCGGGAGCCGCCGACATGCAGAGCCTCGCCACGCTGGCCACGGCCCGCGGGCTCGGGGTCGCCGCGGGCGTGCTGCTGATCGTGACCGAGACCGAGCGCGGAGAGTCGCTGGAGGGCGAGCGGCTGGAAGAGATCGCGGCGCGGGCCGGGAGGGTGGCGCTGGAGGCTCTATCTAACCCTCAAGTCGAGGGTTAGCCTTAGTCCTCGGAGGCCGAGTCGGCGGTGGCCTGGCGACGCTCGGCGGCGATTTCCCGCCTCAGTCCTCCGACCTCGCGCGAGACCCGGTCGAGCTCGTCCTCGACCTCGTCGAGCCGCTGCGACATCGAGCGCAGGCGTCGCTCCAGCCGCTCGACGTCGCCGGCCGTCGGCAGGTTGAGCGCCGCCAGTGCCGCGTGCTGGGCCTCCACCGCCTTCTCGCGGGCGCCGAAGGCGGCGGCGACGGCGTTCTCGAGCACATGGCTGTCGAGCAGCGCCTGCGCCAGCTCGCCGATCGCCGCCTCGCTGCGCCGCCGCAGGCCGTCCTGGTCGTCCTCGAATTCGCTTTCGAAGCTCACCCGCGACACCTTAGAGCCTTTGCAGCTCTGGCTCTGCGGCCGGACTTCTCGCCCCTGCGTAACGGCTTCTTCACCGGCCCATCCGGCGCGGCTGAAAAGCTGCACGGCCATAAGCATGGGACGGCCGTTGATTAAGGGCATGTTGGGGGGCGGCGCAGCGCGTTGCACGCCTCCGCACAACTCAGTACTTTGGGCAAGCTGGATGCTTGGGGAGAGGTTGTACACGGGTAGGGACCTGCTCGTGCCCGCAGGGAGCGGAGACGCGAACGCATGAGACAGAAGCTTGCACTGATCATCGCGCTGGCCGGATTCGCGGTTGTCACCGCGTTCGGCGTCGGCATGGCGGGCGCCGATCCGTCGGCCGGCCTCAGCGAGGGACAGGCGACCCAGGGTCTCTCCACGACCCCCTCCCTGGTCACCCCGCCGAGCGAAAAGCCGGCCTGCTCCAACGGCGTCGACGACGACGAAGACGGGCTCATCGACCTCGAAGACCCCGACTGCGAATCGGCCGAAGATGCGAGCGAGGAAGCCGAAGAAGCGGCGAACGGCGAAGGCAAGCCCGCGACCCCTGTAGAAGGCGAAGAAGCCGAACAGCCGCGGCAGGCGGGCGGCGACAAGGTCCACAGCGGCGCGTCCCTGGAAGCCTCCGAAGCCCCCAGCGCGCCGGCCCCGGGGGTCAAGCACAACCAGAGTCTTGGCGGCGACGGCTCTGGCGGCGGGGTCGCAGCGCCGGCCGCGACCGCCGGCGTGCAGCCCCCAAAGGAAGGCGGCGACGGCGGCTCGCAGTTCGGCCAGGGCGGCGCGCCGACCGGCGCCAATCCCGACGCGACGATCGCCACCTTCGGCCCGGCGCCGATCGGCGTCCCCAACTTCGTCATCGACTCGTTCGAGATCCCGCCCTTCCTGCTGCCGATCTACCAGGCCTGCGGAACCCAGTACGGGATCCCCTGGGAGGTTCTCGCCGCGATCAACAAGATCGAGACCGCCTTCGGCACCAACCTCAATGTCTCCAGCGCCGGCGCGGTCGGCTGGATGCAGTTCATCCCCTCCAGCTGGCAGACCTACGGCGTCGACGCCAACGGCGACGGCCGCAAGGACCCCTACAACCCGGTCGACGCGATCTGCGCTGCCGCCCACTACCTGCACGTGGCGGGCGGGGGCAAGGACCTCTACCACGCGATCTTCGCCTACAACCACGCCGACTGGTACGTGCAGGAGGTGCTGCTGTACGCCCGCGCTTACGGCAAGCTGCCGACCGACCTGGTCGGCTCGCTCACCGGACTGACCGAGGGGGCGCACTTCCCGGTCGCCGCCGACGCCCGCTACGCGGATGAAATCTCCGCCCGCGCGGCGCTGAGCAAGGCGACGCCGCAGCAGCGCGACGAATACGGCAACGCCGCCGAGGTGATCTCCTCCTCGCCGACCCGGCACGGGATCAACATCTACGCCCGCCAGGGCGCCCCGGTCGTCGCCGTCAACGACGGCACGATCGTCAAGCTGGGCGAGTCTGCGCGGCTCGGCCGCTACGTGATCCTGCGCGACGCCTACGGCAACCGCTACATCTACGCCAAGCTCGGCGCGATCGTGCGCGAGCACCGCCGCGTGGTCACCCCGACCGGCAAGGAGAAGCGGGTCCCGGTCGACAGCCAGAACATCCGCCCGCGGCTCTACGCGCTGCCGGGACGCACCGGGGGCGATCAGTCCGCGGGGGCGGCGGTGGACAGCGCCGCCGCAAAGGGCGCCGACGGAACCCTAAGGGTCGGGTCGAGGGTTATAGCCGGGACCGAGCTGGGGACGATCGGCGGGCCCGAAGACGGCGTCGACCCGCATGTCAACTTCGCCATCCGCCCCGCCGGCAAGGGCGCGCCGAAGATCGACCCGAAGCCGATCCTCGACGGCTGGAAGCTGCTCGAGGCGACGGCGATCTACCGCGCCAAGGGCAAGAACCCGCTGACCAGCGAGCTCAGCGGCGCCGGCGTCCTGCTGCTCTCCAAGGAGGCGCTGGAGCGCCGGGTGCTGGCCGACAAGCACCTCGAGATCTACAACTGTGGCCGCACCGACATCGCCACCGGCAAGATCGACCGGCGTGTGCTGGCGGTGCTCGAGTACCTGGTCTCCAAAGGCTTCGAGCTCTCGGTCAGCGCGCTCGAGTGCGGACACAGCTACCTGACCACGTCCGGCAACGTCTCCGAGCACTCGACCGGCGACGCGGTCGACATCCCGACGATCAACGGCGTGCCCGTCACCGGCCACCAGGGGCCGGGCACCCTGACCGACGAGCTGATCCGCACGGTGCTGCAGCTGCAGGGGACGATGCACCCCCATCAGGTGATCTCGCTCGAGGACCTGCCGGGCGAATCCAGCATCGCCATGTCCGATCACTACGACCACGTGCATATCGGCTACCGCCCACTCGGCGGCGCCTTCGGCGAAGAGTTCAACGCTCTGCTGGGGCCGAAGCAGTGGCTGCGGCTGACCAAGCGGCTCGAGGGCATCAGGAATCCGAAGGTGCCCACGGCGCCGTCGCGGTTCGCGCTGCCCGACGGGCACAAGGGCAACTGAGCCAGTTCTTCGGATTCGTCCAGTTCGAGCTCCCCGGCGAGCTCGGACTTCCGGACGGTCGCTACCTGGCTCGCGACGAGGCGGGCGAGCGGGTGCTGGTGATCGAAACCGTCGCCGCCCCCGCCGCGCCGCGGCGCCGGCGGCGCAAGCCGAAGCGGGCCGAGCCCGGCGCCGAGCCGAATCCCGTAGCGCTTGCCCGGGTGACCGCCGTGCGGGCGCCGGAACCGTTCGAGTCGAGCGAGCAGGCGGAGCGCTGGCTGAGCGCGACCCTCGGCGACGAGGAGTCGATCGACGCGGCGGTCGCCGAGGCGCTGACGCTGCTCAACCGGGCGCTGCACGCGCAGACCGTGGCGAGCGCCGACCCGCTGGGTCGCGGGCTGCGCGGCGAACACGCCGCGACGGTGCGAATCGGCCACGGCAGCGGCAAGGAGGTGGCCTCGGGCCGCTACACGAACGCGCATGAGGTCGACGTCCGCGGCGGCAGGCACTCCCGGCGCCGCCAACGCGAGGAAGAGCTGCGCCCGCAGGAGCGGGTCGCCGCGGTGCTGGGCGGTCGCGAGGGCCTCGACGCCTGCGAAACCCTCATCCTGCGGGCCCGCGCCGACCTCGACGCCGGCCGCAACCGCGAGGCCGCCCTACAGCTCCGCGTCGGGCTCGAGGCGCTGCTGGTCGAGCTCGACGGAGCCCTCGCCGACCCAGATCACGATAAGGACATGGCCCAGCTGCAGGCGCGGCAGAGTGGCGCGGGCAGCGCCGCCAACGAGGCCCTGAAGGGCGAGCTCAGCTCCCCCAACCTCAACTCGGTCCGAGACCTGCTCGAGCTCTGCGAGCGAGTGCTCCGACGCCGCCGCCTGCTCAGAGGCTGAGCCGTCTCGCCACGACCTCGTCGAGCAGCGACTCGGCGATCTCGTGCGCTTCCTCCAGCGCGATGCCCTCCAGCGATGGGATGCCGATCACGGTCAGCCCAGCAGCACGGGCGGCAGCGACACCGGTCGGCGAGTCCTCCAGCGCGACGACCTCCAACCCCGGCTCGACCTCGAGCCTGCGGCAGGCCTCGAGATAGGGGTCCGGCGCAGGCTTCGGCTCTGCCACTTCGTGGGCGCTGACGACAACTTCGAAGTGATCGCCGAAGCCGACGATCTCGAGCGAGCGTCGCACGAAGGCGAGCGGCGAGTTGGAGACCAGGCCGAGCGGAGTCCCGCGTCGCTTCAGCTCGTGCAGCAGCTCGCGGGCGCCGACCATCGCCTCGACCCCGTGCTCGAGCTCGGCGACGACCAGCTCGTTGAGCTCCTCGATCAGCGCGGGACCCCGGCCGGGCTCCTCGAGCCGGCGCTCGAGGATGCCGCCGGCGATCTCGGCCGAGGTGCCGACCAGCTCGCGCTTGTCCGCCGGCGTGAAGTCGAGCCCGCGGCGCGCGAAGAGGTCGCGCTCGGCCCGCGTCCAGACGGACTCGGTGTCGAGCAGCAGGCCGTCGTTGTCGAAGACGACTGCTGCCGGCAGGTCCGGCGTACCGTTCTCCATGCTCACGCGGACCCACCCAACGCCGCGAGCAGGGCGTCCAGTTCCTCGTCGACCTCGCCGTCGAGCTTCAGCGCGGCGGCGTCGTCGTACGGGGTGGCGCCCTTGGTGACGATCGCCAGCCTGCCGCCGGAGGAGAGCGTCAACTCGGGCAGGGCGGCGACCGGGTGGACGACGAGCGAGCTGCCGATGCAGAGCATCAGATCGGCGCTCGCGGCGAGCTCCTGCGCCCGCCGCATCGCCGCTTCGGGCAGCATCTCGCCGAACAGCACGACGTCCGGTTTGACCGCACCGCCACAGGCGGCACAGATCGCGACGCCCGCGGCGTCGAAGAGCGCCTCGACCTGCTCCAGCTCATATGACGTATCGCACTCGCAGCAGCTCGAGCTGGCGATCGAGCCGTGGACCTCGACCACCTCGCGTGAGCCCGCGGCGCGGTGCAGGCGGTCGATGTTCTGGGTGATCGTGCCGGCGAGCAGGCCGCGCCGCTCGAGCTCGGCCAGCGCCTCGTGGGCGCGGTTCGGCCGTTTGTCGCCGAGCGAGGAGAAGCGCGGCCGGTAGTAGGACCAGAAGCGCTCCGGGTCGCGCTCGAAGACGTCGATATGGGCGACCTCCATCGGGTCGACGTTCGCCCACAACCCGCTCTCCGGCGTGCGGAAGTCCGGAATCCCGGATGGCACCGAGACCCCGGCCCCGGTAAGCGCGACGGTGCAGCGCGACTCGCGCACGAGCCCCGCCAGCTCCACCGCCGACGGGCCGATTTCCCACGACATACGTGGCTTTTCGGCCCGTCGGCCCCTGGTTGGTGTTACTTGCCGCTCCATTTGGGGGTGCGTTTGCCTAGGAAGGCTGCGATGCCCTCCTTGGCGTCCTCGCTGCTGAAGGCGGTGGCGAAGGCCTGCTTCTCGGCCTCGATGCCCTCGTCGAGGTCGCCCTTGTGCGAGGCGCTCTTGATCTGGCCGCGGGCGATCGGCGCCTGGGCGGCCAGCTTGCGCGCCCACATCAGCGCCGTCTCGAACAGCTCGTGGTCGGGCACGACCCGGTTCGCGAGGCCGGACTCAAGCGCCTCGCCGGCGAGGATCGCCTCGCCGGTCAGGTTCATCTCCAGCGCCTTGTTCGGGCCGACCAGGCGCGGCAGCCGCTGCGTGCCGCCGAAGCCGGGCACGATGCCGAGCTTGATCTCGGGCTGGCCGAAGACCGCCGCCTCGGCGGCGATCCGCACATCGCAGGACATCGCCAGCTCGCAGCCGCCGCCGAAGGCGATCGAGTTGACCGCGGCGATCGTCGCCGTGCTCTCGCTGCCGAGCTCGCGCAGCAGCGCGTGGCCCTTGTGCAGCAGCTCCGCGCCCGCGGCTTCGTCCATCGCCGTGAACGCCTTGATGTCGGCGCCGGCGGAGAAGACGACCGGGATCGCTGAGGCGACGACCATCGCGCCCAGCTCGTCCGACGCCTTCACCTTCTCCCAGACCGCGCCGAGGTCGCGGATCACGTCGGGCGAGATCGCGTTCATCGGCGCGTTGGCGAGCCAGGCGATCGCGACGTCGCCGCGCGTCTCCAGCTTCACCGTCTCCGGCTGGTGGCCCTCGTCGGGCTGCGGGTAGGGGTAGAAGCCCTGGCCGGATTTGAGCCCGAGCCGCCCCTGGGCGACGAGCCGCTTGAGCAGCAGCGGCGGCGCGAAGCGCTCGCCGTGCTTCTCCTCCAGCCGCTCGATCCGCTCGAGGATCGCGTCGAGCCCCTCGAGGTCGGCTTTCCAGAACGGCGGGAAGAGGCCTTTGCGCGGGTCCAGTCCGGCCCCGGCCATCATCCCGAGGTCGATGTCGCGGACCGAGCAGACGCCCTCCTCGACCAACTGGCAGGCCTCGATCAGGGCGCGGCCGGTGAACATCGCGACCAGCTCCTCGGTGTCGGGCTCGGCGTCGCCGGGGATGTTCTGCTCGCCCTCCTTGAAGAAGCCCTCGCCGCCGCTCTTGACGCCGAGCTTGCCGTCGGCGACGAGGCCCTGCAGGCCCTTGTGGACGTAGAAGCTCTCGCCGTAGGAGTCGTTGAGGTGCTCGGCGACATGCAGCACGGTGTCGAGGCCGAGCAGGTCAGTTAGGAAGAAGGGGCCCATCGGCGCCGCTTTGGCGCCGGCGATCGCCTCGTCGATCGCCTTCAGCGAGAGGCCCTGCGTCTCCTGGGCGCGCCAGATCTCCCCCATCGTCGCCATCAGCACCCGGTTGACGACGAAGCCGGGGACCTCGCCGCAGACGATCGGCTGCTTCTTGATCGCCTGGGCGAAGTTGTAGGCGGCGGTCGCGGTCTCCTCCGAGCTGTCCTCGCTGGCGATCACCTCGACCAGCGGCATCACCGAGGCCGGGTAGAAGAAGTGGAAGCCGACGACCTTGTCGGGGCGCAGCGTCGCTTCGCCGATCTCGGTGATCGAGAGCGAGGAGGTGTTGGAGGAGAGGATCGCGTGCCCGGGGGTGGCGGCATCGAGCTCGCGGAAGACCGCCTGCTTGATCTCCATCCGCTCCGGCACCGCCTCGACGACAAAGTCGACATCGCCGAACTCGCCGTAGCTCGTCGTCCCGGTGATCAGCCCCATAACCTCGGCGAGGCGCGCGTCGGCCTGCTCCTGGGTCAGCTTCTCCTTCTTGACCAGGCGCGCGAGCTGCCCCTCGGTGACGGCGCGGGCTTTCTCCACCGCCGCGTCGACGAACTTCTGGTCGATGTCCTTGACGACGACGGGGATGTCGGAGGCGGCGATCGCCTGCGCGATCTCGCCGCCCATGGTGCCGCCGCCGACGACGGCGGCCTTCGAGACGAACATTCGGTGGCTTCCTCCAGTTAGTGGACCGGGCAAGGCTATAGCCGCGGGCAAGATGAAGCATTTGGGTCCCCGCAGGGGCCAGAAGGCTTCATCTGGCGCATCCGTGCCGGGCGGGACAAAGGCGCCGGGCGACGTTTGTACCGACGTACAAAGGCATCGCCGCCGCGCTCCCATTAGTCTCCTTTGGCTCTTTCTACCAAGTGAGGAACAGACACTCGATGACTCGTATTCGCCAGCAGAACGTGACCGCAGCGCAGTGGAGCTCCAACGGGGAGGCCCTCGGCGCGATCGACCTGACCCTGCCCGAGAACAACCCGTTCGGCGCCAACGTCTTCTCCGTCGCCGTGCAGCGCGAACGGCTGCCGGGCGACGTCTTCGAGAAGCTGCAGGCGACCCTCGCCGACGGCGAGGCGCTCGACCCGAGCCTTGCCGACGCGGTCGCCGAGGCGATGAAGGAATGGGCGCTGGAGAACGGCGCGACCCACTTCACCCACATGTTCCAGCCGCTGACCGGCTCGACCGCGGAGAAGCACGACTCCTTCTTCGAGCCCTCCGGCGAAGGCCAAGCGCTGGCCGGCTTCTCCGGCAAGGAGCTCGTCCAGGGCGAGCCTGACGCCTCCTCCTTCCCGACCGGCGGCGTCCGCGCCACCTTCGAGGCGCGCGGCTACACCGCCTGGGACCCCACCTCCCCCGCATTCGTGCTCGAGAACCCGAACGGGGCGCTGCTCTGCATCCCGACCGCCTTCGCCTCCTGGACCGGCGAGGCGCTCGACGCGAAGATCCCCCTGCTGCGCTCGATGGACGCGCTCTCGCGCTCGGCGATCAAGGCGCTGCGGCTGCTCGGCGACGGGGAGTCCCAGCGGGTCTTCACCACGGTCGGCCCCGAGCAGGAGTACTTCCTGATCGACGAGCAGTACTACTTCGAGCGTCCCGACCTGATCGCCACCGGGCGCACCCTGTTCGGCGCCAAGCCGCCGAAGGGTCACGAGCTCGACGACCACTACTTCGGCTCGATCCCCGAGCGTGTGCTGGCCTGCATGCTGGAGACCGAGTTCGAGCTGCGCAAGCTCGGCATCCCGGTGAAGACCCGCCACAACGAGGTCGCGCCGGCGCAGTACGAGATCGCGCCGGTGTTCGAGAACTCCAACGTCGGCTCCGACCACCAGCAGCTGCTGATGCAGACGCTGGAAAGCGTCGCCCGCCGCTACGGCCTCGTCTGCCTGCTGCACGAGAAGCCGTTCGCCGGCGTCAACGGCTCGGGCAAGCACAACAACTGGTCGATGGGGACCGACAGCGGATCCAACCTGCTCGACCCGGGCGACACGCCGGCCGACAACATCCACTTCCTCTTCTTCTGCTCCGCGGTGATCCAGGCGGTGAACAAGCACCAGGGGCTGCTGCGCGCCTCGGTCGCCAACATCGGCCAGGACCACCGGCTCGGCGCCAACGAGGCACCGCCGGCGATCATCTCGATCTTCCTCGGCGGCGAGCTGGAGAAGGTCTTCGAGGCGATCGCGACCGGCGAGGGCGACCCCAACACGCCCGCCTCGTTCCTCGAGCTCGGCGCGACGGTGCTGCCGAAACTGCCGATGCACGGCGGCGACCGCAACCGCACCTCGCCGTTCGCCTTCACCGGCAACAAATTCGAGTTCCGGGCGCTGGGGTCGAGCATGTCGCTCGCCTTCCCCAACACGGTGCTGAACACGATCGCCGCCGAGGCGATCGACGAGCTCGCCGGCGAGCTGGAGCAGAAGCTGAACGGGGGCAAGCCGATGCCCGAGGCCGTGATGGAGTTGGTCAAGGAGAGCTACAGCGCCAACAAACAGGTCTGCTTCGGCGGCGACAACTACGCCGAGGAGTGGCACGCGGAGGCCGAGCGGCGCGGGCTGAAGAACCTGCGCACGACGCCGGACGCGCTGCCCGAGGTGCTTGCCGACCAGACCTTCGCCGCGTTCGAGAACTACAACGTCCTATCCCGGCGCGAGCTCGAGTCGCGCTTCGAGGTCTGGGTCGAGCAGTACGCGATCCGCGCCAACATCGAGGCCGAGACGACGCACTCGATCGCGAAGACGATGATCCTGCCCGCGGCGCTGCGCTACATGGCGCTGATCCGCGAATCGGGCCGCGCCGAAGGCGTCGCCGGCGAGGTCGAGGCCGGGCTCGACGCGCTCGGCCAGGCGCTGCTCGAGCTGGAGGCGGCGAACGCCTACCCGGACGAGCTCGAGGGCATCGAGCTGGCGGTCCACGCGCGGGACAAGCAGCTCGCGGCGATGGACAGAGTGCGCGAGGCGGCGGACACGCTGGAGAAGGTCGTCGCGAACGACCTCTGGCCGCTGCCCAAGTACGAGGAGATGCTGTTCATCAAGTAGTCCGCTCGGCGGTCTCGGCGGGCAGGCCCGGGCCGCCGTTGCGCGGATTGAGGTCGGCGAGGAGCTCGAGCAGGCGAGGCTCGGGCTCCCCGTCGTCGATCACGACCGCGGTCCCTGGCCAACCGAAGCGCAGGTAGCGATCGTAGGCCTGGCGCGAGCTGCGGTCGGGCTCGTAGATCCACGAGCCGCTGTTCCAGTAGCGGGTGCGCGAGTCGGCGCTCGAGCGGACGTCGGCGAGCGGCTGGTGGGTGTGGGCGAAGACGATGCGGTCGCTGCGCTCGCGCCAACCGAGGTTGGCGACGACCTGGGCGAAGGCCTCGAGCGCGTGCTCGGAGGGGTCGCTGGGCGAGACGACGCTGGCCGACGGGTAGAGCGGGCGGGGCTCGTCTTCGCCGGGGACGGGGCGTTCGCCCCTGAGGCGGTGCAGGCCGCGCAGCGGCAGCTTCAGCGCCGACTCGATCTTCCCGGCCCGCCCGGCGGCGCGGAAGACGTTCTGCTGGGCATGGGTGCCGTGCGGCATCTGCGCGGCGATGTACAGCCACTCGGTGAGCAGGGTGATCACCGACTCGTAGTCCTCGATCGTCTTCGGCTGCTCAGGGCCGCCGGTCGCGATGCCCCAAAGCGTGCGCGTCAGCAGCCGGCTGCCGCGCGAGCCGCTGAGCCGGGCGTGCGGGTCGAGGTAGTGGCCGTGCGTGCAGAGGACGCCGCCGAACTCGTAGGCCGGGTAGGCGATCTCGACCTCGACCCCGGGCAGGCGCCGGGCGAGGAAGGAGCGGAAGAAGCCCGGGCCGGGGCCCGCCGAGCCCTCGCCGGAGACCGCCAGCCCGTGCGCCTCGGCGAGGTCCGGCGGCACGGCGCCGCCGGCGAGCGCCGCCTCGAGCCGGTTCTCGGCGTCGCGGTGGACCAGGTGGTGGTCGTGGTTGCCGGCGAGGAAGACCAGCCGCTTGCCCGGCAGCCGCTCGGCGATCAGCCGCAGCAATCCGTCGGAGGCGTCGACCGCCTCGCCGACCGAGCCGAAGAGGAAGTCGAACAGGTCGCCGAGGAAGATCAGCTCGTCGACGCCCTCCAGCGCCGGCGCCAGCCGCTCCAGGAAGGCCTCCTCGCGCAGCAGGTCGCGTCCCGTCCAGGCGCCGAAGTGGGTGTCGGAGATGACCAGCGCCCTCATCCGCGAGGCCTCCTGTCCAGCAGGACGAAGCAGGCCAAGGCGCCGGCGAGCGCCGTGGCGGAGAGGATGGCGAAAGCGGTGGCGTAGGGACCGGGGCCGGGAACCGGGCCTTCGCCAGAGTGGATGACGACGCCGAGGATCATCGTGCCGGCGGCGGCGCCGATCCAGCGCATGGTGAGGACGAGGGCGTTGGCGTCGCCGCGCTCCTCGGCCGCGACCTCGTTGCTCAGGTCGGTGAGCAGCGAGGTGAACATCGGGGCGATGCTCGGGCCGAGCAGCAGCAGGCCCGGCAGCAGCAGGGCGTAGCTGTCGTTGTCGACGAAGAGCGCCAGCCAGGCGAGCGCGACGGCGGCGAGCAGGTAGCCGAAGAGGGCCGGCGTGCGGGCGCCGATCCGGTCGGTCAGCCGCCCGGTGAGGACGCTGAAGACCGGCTGGGTGACGACCGCGGGGATGAGCGCCAGCGAGGCGAGCAGCGGCCCGTAGCCGAGCACGTGCTGGAAGAACGTGGCCATGTAGATGATGAAGCTGGTGATGATCATCTGCGCGGCGAACATCGCCAGCACGATGCCGCGCAGCGGACGGCTGCGCAGCAGGCCGACGTCGAGCAGCGGGTGGCGCGTGCGCAGCTCGAGCGCGGCGAAGCCGCCGAGCAGCGCGAGGCCGACGCCGAAGAGGCTCAGCGTCGCGGGCGAGTCCCAGCCCCAGGCGAGCGCCTGCATCAGCGCCACGAGCAGCGCCGTGAGCCCGGCGAAGAGGACGACGAGGCCCGTCGTGTCGAACGGCTCGGGCTCGCCGAGCGGGCGGTTGTCGACCTTCAGCGCCCCGACCACGACGAGGCTCGCGCCGACAGCCGCCTGCAGGGCGAAGAGCGCCCGCCAGTCGATCGCCTCGGTCAGCACACCCGCCAGCAGCGGCCCGAGCGCCAGCACGCTGACGCCGATCGCCGAGTAGGCGCCGATCGCCCGGCCGCGGCTCTCCTGCGGCACCCGGTTGGCGATCATCGCGGCGCTCGCCGGGTAGAGCGTCGACGCCCCGGCGCCGGAGACGGCGATGCTCGCGACCAGCCAGACGAAGCCCTGCGAGACGGCGGCCGAGAGCGCGCCGACGGCGAAGACCGCGAAGGCGAAGAGCAGCACCTCGCGGTGGCCGTAGTAGTCGCCGAGCCGGCCGCCGGGCGCGGCGAACAGCGCCAGGGTGAGGAAGAAGGCGTTGACCACCCACTGCGCCTCGGCCTCGCTCAGGTGCAGGTCGGCGGCGATCGTCGGCTGGATCACGCCGAGCACCGTCTGCCCGAGGTAGCAGGTGAAGAAGGCGAGGCCGCCGAACCACAGCGCCCAGCGAGTCAGTCCCGTCACCCGCGGGACAGTATCCGCATCTCCAGACCGCCCTTCGGCGAGAGGGTGGGCATCTGGCGCACGGTCATCGTGCGGCCGGGGAGCGCGTCGAGGCGCAGGCGCTGGAGCAGCATCGTCGCCACCAGCTTCACCTCGGTCTGGCCGAAGCGTTTGCCGATGCAGATGCGGCTGCCGCCGCCGAAGGGGACGTAGGCGCCGCGCGGCAGCGCCGCCTTGCGCTGCGGCGTGAAGCGCTCGGGGATGAACGCCTCCGGGTCGGGGAAGACCTCGGGGATGCGGTGGCTGGCCCAGGAGCAGTAGTTGACGTAGGCGTCGCGCGGCACCGTGTAGCCGCCGAACTCGAACTCACGCACGGCGCGGCGCGGGCCGATCCAGGCCGGCGGGTAGAGGCGCAGCACCTCGTCGAGGACCATGTCGAGGTAGGGCATCTGCTCCAGGCTGTCGACGTCCGGCGGCTCGCCGCGGAGCACCTCGTCCTGCTCGGCGCAGAGCTTCTCGACCACGTCGGGGTGGCGCGCCAGCTCGTGCATCATGAAGCTCAGGGTCGAGGTCGAGGTGTCGTGGCCGGCGAACATCAGCGTCATCGCCTGGTCGCGCACCTCGCGGTCGGTGAAAGCCTCCCCCGCCTCGCCGCGGGCGCCGAGCAGCAGGCTGAGGATGTCCTGGCGCTCGGCGTCGGGAGCGGCGCGGCAGCGCTCGATCTCAGCGAAGACGATCCCGTCGAGCACCTTGCGCGAAGCGACCAGCTTGCGCCAGGGCGAGCCGGGGCCGCGCAGCAGGCGCAGCGGGTAGTCGATCCCGTAGAAGCCGAGCGCGCGCTCGAAGTGGTGCGCGGCGGCGGCGCCCTTGCCCGCCTCGTCGGGGTCGAGCCCGAGCAGGGCGCGCATCGCGATCCGCATCGCCAGGTTGCGCATCCAGTCGTAGATGTCGACGACGCTGCCGGGGCGCAGGCGCTCGATCGCCGCGCCCGCCTCGGCGACCATCGCCTCGACCGAGGCGGTCAGCTGGCGGCGGTGGAAGGCGGGCATCATGATCGCCCGCGCGCGGTCGTGGTAGCCGTCGTCGATCGTCAAGAGGCCGTCGCCGAGCAGCGGGATCAGGTCGCCGAAGCTCGACTCGCGCCAGTGGAAGTTCTCCGGCTCCGCGACGGTGACGAAGTTGTTCGCCTCCGGGCCGAGCATGAAGATCACCTTGGTGTGGAGCAGGCGCATGCTGAAGATCGGCCCGTGCTCTTCGTAAGCGGCGAGCAGCAACGGCAGCGGGTCGTGGGCGATCTGGTGGGTGCGGGCGAGGCTGAAGTCGTTCGGCCCGGGTGGGAACTTGCCCCTCCCCCGCCACTCGGCGAGCATGTCGGTTGCGACCCGGCGAACCGGGTTGGGCGAGAGCTGCTGGGGCTTGGCGACGGGTGCGGCGGTCTCGACCGGCATCGTTTCTGATGCTAGCTGGCTGACCGGCCAAAGGGTGCGGTCGAGGTTTGAACCGCTATCCGGACCGAACCTCGACCGCGCCTGGTCAGGGCGAGGCGGAGGCGGCAAGTTGGCCGCAGGCGGCCTCGATGTCGCGACCGCGGGTGAGCCGCACGGTGGCGGCGAGGCCGTGCTCGGCGAGCACCGCGCGGAAGCGCTCGATCCGCTCCGGCGGGGAGCCGTCGTAGGCGCCGGTCGGGTTGTAGGGGATCAGGTTGACCTTGTAGGCGCGGCGGTCGAGCAGCTCGGCCAGCTCGCGCGCGTGCTCGGGCAGGTCGTTGACCCCGTCGAGCATCACGTACTCGACGAAGACCTTGCGCCGGCGGCGGGCGCGCCAGCGCTCGCAGGCGGTGAGCACCTCGCGCAGGGGGTAGCGGTCGTTGACCGGCATCAGCTGCGAGCGCAGGCCGTCGTTCGGCGCGTGCAGGGAGAGCGCCAGGGCGATCGGCATCGCCGTTTCGGCCAGCCGGTCGATCCCCGGCACCCAGCCGACGGTCGAGATCGCCGTGCGGCGGTGGGTGACGCCGAGCTCGGGCAGCCGCTCGCAGGCCTCGAGCACCGCGTCGACGTTCATCGTCGGCTCCCCCATGCCCATGAAGACGACATGGTCGATGTCTTCGACGCGGCGGAAGTGCAGCGCCTGGTCGAGGATCTCGTCGGCGCTGAGGTTGCGGCCAAATCGCATCTGTCCGGTGGCGCAGAAGGTGCAGGTCAGCGGGCAGCCGGACTGCGAGGAGACGCAGACCGAGCGCCGCCCGTCGCGATAGCGCATCAGCACCGCCTCGAGCGGCCGTCCGTCGGCGGTGTTGAAGAGCGCCTTGACCGTGCCGTCGTCGGACTTCGCCTCGGTCCGCAGCTCCAGGGTCGAGAGCGGCACGGCGCCGTCGAGCCGCTCGCGCAGCGCGGCCGGCAGGTTGGTCATCTCGCCATAGGAGCCCGCCCCGCGCGCCACCCACTCCCAGACCTGGGCGGCGCGATAGGTCGGCTCGCCGGCATCGGCGAGGGTCTGCTTCAAGAGGGCGCGGTCCACGCACTTCAGTTTAGGACGGCGCCGCCGGCCGGCTCGGCGCCCCCCGCACTGTCTAGGCCGGGGCACTGGGCCCCGACCATCACTGAGAGTGCGTCAGTCCTGCCCGGGCGGAGGCACCTGCGGGGGCGGCATATCGCTCGGTGGCGGACTCTGGATCGGCGGTGCTGGCGGGGGGAGCGTCTGACCGAGGGGCGAGGTAACGGTCATATCACCCCTCCCGTCGGGCCCGTCGCCGTACTTGTTGGGCGGCCCAGAAGCAGTGCAGGCGAACACGAGCAGGACGATGGCGCCC
>DATFMX010000116.1:0-3044 GCA_035266685.1 Solirubrobacterales bacterium | reverse complement strand
GAGGGTGTCGAGGGGATGCGGTCGTTGCTTGGGCAGGAGGTCGGCCCTAGCGAGTGGCGCACTGTTACCCAGGACGACATCAACACCTTCGCCGAGCTGTCCCGCGACGACCAGTGGATCCACGTCGACGTCGAGCGGGCGAAGAGCGAGAGCCCATACGGCACGACGATCGCCCACGGAAACCTCACCCTGGCGATGGTCGACGGCTTCCGCACGGAGCTGATCTCCTCCACCGGCTTCGCCCTCGGCGTCAACTACGGCTGGAACAAGATCCGCTTCCCGGCCCCTGTCCCGGTCGACTCCAAGGTCCGCGCCAAAGCCGAGGTCATCTCGATCGACGAGAAGGGCAACGGCTGGTGGGAGGCCGTCACCCGCTTCACCCTCGAGGTCGAGGGCAACGAGAAGCCCTGTTTCGTGGGCGACAGCGTCACCCGCGTGATGGCGCCGGCAGCACCAGACGCGGCCTGAACATCTCTATTTGACGACCAGCGTCCCTTCCATCCCCGCTTCGCGGTGGCCGGGCACGGTGCAGTAGTAGTGGTAGGTGCCCGGCTTGAGGTTCACCGTGGTCGAGGTTTCTTCGTCGGCGACGAGTTCGGTCTGGCCGACGGTTTCGCCCGCTTCGTCTTCGATCGCGACGTCGTGGGTGAGGCCCTGCGGGTTGTTGAAGTCGACCGTCACCTTGCCGGCCTTCGCCGTTGCTTCGGTCGTCGTGTAGGCGAGTTCGCCGTTCGGGTCCGCTTCGAAGTTGACCGTCGAGCCGCCACCGCCCGACTTTTCGCCGCTTTCCGCCGCCGCACCGCCTGAGGTTTCCGCCGCGGTTTCTTCCGACGAGTTGTCGCTGCTGCCGCCGCAGGCGGCGAGGGCGACGGAGGCGAGTGCGAGCGCGAGCAGTGCGGCGAGTTTTTTCATCGGCGGCATTCTAACGCCGTCGTTTGCTCAGCGACCCTTGAAGACGGGCGTCTCGCCGCTGAAGAAGGCGACCGCGCCTTCGCGCAGGTCCTCGGTGCCCATGCTGTCGGCGATCCCGTGGCGCTCCAGCTGCAGATGCTCGGTGATGCTGTTGTCGAGGCTGACGCCGCAGAGGCGTTTCGCCATCTTCACGTAGTGCGGCGCCTTCTTCGCCAGCTCGTCCGCCTTGGCGCGGGCCGCGTCCATCAGCTCTTCCGGGCCCGCCACCGCGGAGACCAGACCCTCGGCGAGCGCGTCCGCCGCGCTCATGTTCGGATCCTCGAGCAGGATTTCCAGCGCCCGGCTCGGCCCGACGACGCGCGGCAGGAAATAGGTCATGCCGCCGTCCGGCGAGGCGCCGATCCGCCCGTAGGCGCAGGCGAGGAACGCCTTCTCCGACATGATCCGCATGTCGCAGGCGAGCGCCAGCGAGAAGCCGGCGCCGGCGGCGGGTCCGTTGATCGCGCCGATCACCGGATAGGGGATCCGCCGCAGGTCGACGATCGCCGTGTGCAGCGCCTCGGCCCCGCGACGCACCTGCGCCGGCAGGTCGACCGAGTCGTCCACGGCCCCGGCTTTGAACGTGTTGACGTCGCCGCCCGAGCAGAAGGCCGGGCCGGCGCCGGTCACGACCAGCGCCCGCAGCGGCGCCTCGTCGGCGAGCCAGGCGAAGGCGGTGCCCAGCTCGAGGATCATCTCCGGGCTCATCGCGTTGAAGGCGTCGGGGCGGTCCAGCGTCAGGGTGCCGATCTCGCCGTCGATCTCGATCCGCAGGGTGCTCAGCTCAGGTGGGCTCATGGGGCGGGCAGCCTACCCTTAATCGCGTGCAGGACCGCATCCGCGAGCTACCGGACTCACCCGGCGTCTACCTCTTCTACGGCGCCGACGACGAGCTGCTCTACGTCGGCAAGGCGGTCTCGATCCGCAAACGCGTCGCCTCGCACTTCTCCGGCGGTGAGCCCCGACTCACCTCGCGGGTCGAGCGGATCGACTTCCTCGTCACCTCCAACGAGGCGGAGGCGCTGCTCGCCGAGCAGAGCTTCATCAAGCGGCACCGGCCGCGCTTCAACATCCGCCTGCGCGACGACAAGTCCTACCCCTACGTCTGCGTCAGCCTCGACGAGGATTTCCCGCGCGTCTACTTCACCCGCGAGAAGCACCGCGCCGGCCGCGCCTACTTCGGCCCCTTCTCCAGCGCCAAGCGGGTGCGCGAGACGCTCGACCTGCTCGGCAAGCTGTTCCAGTTCCGCACCTGCGAGGGGGCCGAGCCGGGCCGCCGCTCCGGCAGCCCCTGCCTCGACTACTACATCAAGCGCTGCGGGGCGCCCTGCGTCGGCTACGTCAGCCAGGACGAGTACCGGCGCAGCATCGAGGTGATCGTCGACTTCCTCTCCGGCCGCTACCGCCGGGTCGAGGCCGATGAGCAGGCGAAGATGGAGCAGGCCGCGGACGCGCACGAGTTCGAGCGCGCGGCGGTCCACCGCGACCGGCTGAAGGCGATCCAGTCGCTGTTCGAGCGCCAGCGGATCGCCGGCGGCTCGGTCGGCACCGCAGACCTGATCGGGGTCGCGACCGAGGGCGCCGACGCCAACGCCCAGGTCTTCCAGGTGCGCGACGGGATCCTCGCCGAGCGCCAGAGCTTCTACCTCGACAACCAGGCCGAACGCGAGCCGGCCGAGGTCGCCGAGGAGTTCATCGGCCAGTACTACTCGGCCTCGCCGGCGATGCCGCGGACGATCGTCATCGGCCCCTACCTGCGCGAGCGCGCCGGGCTGCTGGCGGCGGCGCTGGGTGAGCGGCGGGGCGCCCCGGTCGAGGTCCGCGTCGCCGAGCGCGGTGACAAACGGCGCCTGCGCGAGCTGGCCGAGCGCAACGCCCGCCTCGCCCTCGACCAGGACCGGCTGCGGCGCGAGCACCGCCGCCAGCGCCGCGTCGACTCGCTCGCCGACCTGCGCGAGGCGCTCGCGATGGAGGAGCTGCCGGTCCGCATCGAGGGCTTCGACATCTCCAACCTCGGCGGCGAGCACACGGTCGCCTCGATGGTCGTCTTCGAGGGCGGCGCGACCAAGAAGTCCGACTACCGGAGGTTCAAA
>DATFMX010000115.1:0-5057 GCA_035266685.1 Solirubrobacterales bacterium | reverse complement strand
GAGCGCCTCGGCGAGCGGCGCGTGGCTCTCCCTCATCGACCCGGCCGAGCGGGTCGAGAAGACCGCCGTCGCGCCGGGAAGGCCGGCCTGGAGCCAGCGCACGCCGTCCCGCTCGCGCCAGTTCATCGGCCCTCCCCCGCCGCTTCGAGGGCGACGGCCAGCTCCTCGTCGCGTCCGCCGATCTCGCCGTCGAGCTTGCGCCGCAGCGCCTCCGCCAGCCCGCGGCCGACCGCCGGCCCCTGCGGGACCCCGGCGGCGATCAGGTCGTCGCCGTCGAGCTCGAGCCGTACCTCACGCCACTCGCCCAGGTAGCGATCGAGCCACTCCGCGCCCCTCGCCCGGGCCAAGACCAGCTCGACCCCGCCGGCCCCCCGGGCCAGCGCCACAGCCTCCGACGGCAGTGAGGGTCGGGCCGCGGCCAGCTCCTCTGCCCTGCCCCATTGCCCGGTTGCCGCAGCGAACACCGCCCGGTCGCGCGGTGCAACCTCCAACCAGGGCGACTCCATGAGCAGACCCGCCACCCGGCCGGCCAGCTCCCTTCTCTCCGGGCCCAGCTCGATCAACCCCCATTCGGCGAGCAGGCCGAATCCACGCACCGCTTCGGTCTCTCCCGCCAGCCGCAGCAGCTCCGCGTCGCGCCGATCGGTCGACACGGTGCCCAGGTCCGCATGGCGCAACAGATCGGCGGTGTCGGGCTCGAGCTCGAAGTCGAAGCGGGCGGCGTAGCGGGCGGCGCGCAGCGCTCGCGTCGGGTCGTCCTCGAAGGAGCGCGAGTGCAGGACCCGCAGCAGGCCCGCATCGAGGTCCTCGAGCCCTCTGTGTGGGTCGATCAGCTCCGGGTCGCGCCGCAGCGGGATCGCCATCGCGTTGATCGTGAAGTCGCGACGGGCGAGGTCGGCGGCGATGCCGGCGGTCGGCTCCACCTCGGGCAGCGCGCCGGGGCGCGGGTAGGTCTCCGCCCGCGCGGTCGCGATGTCGATCTCATGCCCGCCGAGCTGCGCCTTCGCCGTGGCGAAGCGCTCGTGCTCGACCACCACGCCCCCGAGCCTCGTCCCCAGCGCCGTGGCGTCGCCCTCGACCACGAGGTCGATGTCGGCCCTCCCCCTTCCCAGCAGGAGGTCGCGGACGGCTCCCCCGACGAGGTAGACGGGTTTCCCGCCGGCGAGATCGTGCAGGGCGTCCAACTCGGGATAGGCGCGGCGCAGTGCCGCTTCGAGAGCGTCGATCCGTTCCATGGCCATCGCCATCCCTACCATGATCGGCTCCCCGGATGGTCGACGAGCGGAACGCGAGGAGAGAGCGGAAGCGGCGCCAGGTCAGGCGGCGGCGAATCCTCGCGGGCGGCGCGCTGCTGGTCGCGGCAGCGGCGATCGTCGCGGTCGCGGTCACGGCGATGGCGGGCGGCGAGACCGACCACAACGAGCGCGGTAGAGGTTCGAACCGCATACCGACTCAAAGCTCGACCACGCCGAAGGCGGACTGGCGCCCCTACAGGGGCCCGGTGCCGATCCTCGAGTACCACGTGCTCGGCGCGGCGCCGGCGGATGAGCCCTACCCCGACCTCTACGTCACCCGGCCGGACTTCCACAAGCAGATGAACTGGCTGGACGAGCACGCCTACGAGGCGGTGACGCTAGAACAGGTCGAGGAAGCCTGGTACCAGGGTGCGACGCTGCCGCCGAAGCCGGTCGTGGTCTCCTTCGACGACGGCTACAGGCCGCAGTTCACCTACGCCCTGCCGGAGTTGCGCCGCCACGGCTGGGCCGGCGTGCTCAACCTGAAGGCCGAAGGTTCCGACCTCTACCCCAGCAACGTCGAAGCGATGATCGCCGCCGGCTGGGAGATCGCCGCCCACACGATCAACCACCTCGACCTGACCGAACTCGACGCCGCCCAGCTGAAGGAAGAAGTCGCGGGCTCGCGGGCGATCCTGCGCCGCGACTACGGCGTCCCGGTAAAGAATTTCTGCTACCCGGCGGGCCGCTTCGACGCGACCGTGATCGCGGCGGTCAGGGCAGCCGGCTACGCCGGCGCGACGACCGAGATCGCGGGCTACGCCGATCGCGAACATCCCTACGAACTCGACCGCTACGAGATCCTCGGCTCTCAGGGTGTTGCCGGGATGGTCTCGGATCTGCGTTGAGATCTAGTTGCGAACGGGTATGCCGGCGCCCCCCATCGTTTCCTTAGCTTGGTGGATGGTGTAGGTCCCGTAGTGGAAGATCGAGGCGCAGAGCACCGCGTCGGCGTGGCCCTCGGCGATCGCCTCGCTCAGGTGCTCGAGCGTGCCGGCGCCGCCCGAGGCGATGACGGGCACCGAGACCGCGTCGGCGACGGCGCGGGTCAGCTCGACGTCGTAGCCGTCCTCGGTGCCGTCGCGGTCCATGCTGGTCAGCAGGATCTCCCCCGCCCCGCGCTCGACTCCCTCGGCCGCCCAGGCGACGGCGTCGCGGCCGTCGACCCGCTCGCGTCCGCCGTTGACGTAGACGCCCCAGCCGTCCTCCTCGCGCTTGGCGTCGATCGCGAGGACGACGCACTGGGCGCCGAAGTGGTCGGCGAGCTCGCCCAGCAGCTCGGGACGGGCGAGCGCCGAGGAGTTGACCGAGACCTTGTCGGCGCCGGCGTCGAGCACCGCCTGGGCGTCCTCGACCGAGCGGATTCCGCCGCCGATCGTGAACGGGATGAAGACGTTGTCGGCCGTGCGCCGCGCCAGCTCGACGATCGTCTCGCGCTTCTCGTGCGAGGCGGTGATATCCAGGAAGACGAGCTCGTCGGCGCCCTCGGCGTCGTACCGTTCGGCCAACTCGACCGGGTCGCCGGCGTCGCGTAGGTCGACAAAATTGGTGCCCTTGACGACGCGACCGGCGTCGACGTCCAGGCAGGGGATCACTCGCTTTAAGACCATCTCAGGAGCGTAGAGCCGCGATGGCCTCGGCCGCGGTGAATCGCTGCTCATAGAGGGCTCGGCCGACGATTGCGCCGTCGAGGGTTGGGAGCGAGCTTGAGAGGGATGTGAGGTGGGCGAGGGTGCCTACGCCTCCGGAGGCGATTACGCCTGCGCTGGTGGCTGCCGCAATGTCGTGGAGTTGGTCGATGGCGGGTCCCTCCATCGTTCCGTCTACTTCGATTGCCGTACATAGGAATCGCGCGACTCCTCTCTCGCTCAGCGCCGCCACGGCATCGACTGCCGTCTCCTCATCTGCCTCAGTCCACCCCTCCAAAGCCACTTTTCCGGCTCGAGCGTCTACGGAGACGACCACGCGCTCGCCGTGAGCCTCGATCATCGCCTGTAGGAACTCCGGATCTTTGAGGGCCGCGGTGCCGATCACCACTCGCTTGGCGCCGGCGTCGAGCACCTGTTGTACGGCTTGTGGGTTGCGCAGGCCCCCGCCGACCTGGATCGGGCAACCAATCGCGGCGGCAACTCGCTCGATCGCGTCGAGGTTCTTCGGTTCGCCCGCCTTGGCGCCGTCCAGGTCGACCACGTGCAGGAACTCGGCGCCTTCGCTCGCCCAGCGCTTCGCCGCGTCGACCGGGTCGGCGTCGTAGATCGTCTCGCGGGCGTAGTCGCCTTCGAGCAGACGGACCGCCTGGCCGCCGCGGATGTCGATTGCCGGGTAGAGGATCACGCCGCTGCGGGCGCCGCTACGCAGATGCCGGCGAAGTTGGAGAGCAGGCGCAGGCCGGCGCTGCTCGACTTCTCCGGGTGGAACTGGACGCCGAAGACGTTGTCGCGCTCCGCCGCGCAGGCGAAGCGGGCGCCGTAGGCGGCGCTGCCGAGCAGGTCCTCGCCCGCCGGGCTCGGCGCGAAGCTGTGGACGAAGTAGAAGGGCGTCTCGCTCTCGATCCCCTCGACCAGCCGCGAGTCCTTCTCCCAGCGCACCGGTGACCAGCCGATGTGCGGCACCTTGAGCCCCGGCGCGTCGAGCTCGGCGACGCCGCCGGGCAGCAGGCCGATGCCCGCCGCCCCGCCCAGCTCGGTGGTCGAGTCGAAGAGCAGCTGCAGGCCGAGGCAGATCCCGAGCACCGGCACGCCTGCCCCGAGCCGCTCGCGGGTCAGCTCGTCGAGGCCCAGCTCGCGCACCCGCTGCATCGCCTTGGGGAAGGCGCCGACGCCGGGCAGGATCAGCCCGTCGGCGTTGCGGATCGTCTCCGCGTCGCTGGAGATCGTCGCCTTGGCGCCGACATGCTCGAGCGCCTTCTCGACCGAGCGCAGGTTGCCCATGCCGTAATCCAAGATGCAGATGCGCGCAGTCATTCGCTCAGCGTCCCCTTGGTCGAGGGCACGCCGGTCTCCTCGGGGTCGACCGAGACGGCGACCCGCAGGGCGCGGGCGAAGGCCTTGAAGCAGGCCTCGATCATGTGGTGGACGTTGCTGCCGTAGCGGACCGATACGTGCAGGGTCAGCTTCGCCCCGTTGGCGACGGCGCGGAAGAACTCCTCGGCCAGCTCGGAGTCGAAGCCGGCGATCGAGGTCGGCGGCAGCTCGGCGTCGAACACGCACATGGGCCTGCCCGAGATATCGATCGCGCACTCGGCCAGCGACTCGTCCATCGGCACCAGCGCCGAGCCGTAGCGGCGGATCCCGGCGCGGTCGCCCAGCGCCTCGTCGAGCGCCTGCCCGAGCACGATGCCGACGTCCTCGACCGTGTGGTGGGCGCCCGTCTCCAGGTCGCCCGTGGCCTTCACCGTCAGCCCGAGCTTGGCGTGGCGGGCGAGCAGGTCGAGCATGTGGTCGAGGAAGCCGACGCCGGTCGCGGCGCTCGACTCACCGCCGTCGAGGTCGAGGCTCAGCTTCACCTCGGTCTCGCCGGTCGTCCGCTCTCTGCTTGCAGTTCTGCTCATGATCGATCGTCCTCGACCCTAATCATCGCCGACTCGCCGTGAACGGGGAAGCCCTCGGCCTTCGCAATCGCGTCGACGTGTGGAGCGAGCTTCGCCGCGGCCTCCGTCGGGACCTACACGGTGGCGATCTTGCGACGGAAGACGCCGGGTCCGAGCGGCCCGGAAAAGCGACCGGCGCCGCCGGTCGGCAGCACGTGGTTGGAGCCGGCGAC
>DATFMX010000114.1:0-3961 GCA_035266685.1 Solirubrobacterales bacterium | reverse complement strand
CGGTAAGCGGCGGGCGGCTGCTCGGTCCCTGGCCGTCGGCGTAGTCCGGCGCCGACGTTCACGGTCGGGCGCCCGCCGACGCCCGCTCATGGTCATCGGGAATGTCGCCTGCATGCTCAAACTGAGTGTCGCCCTACAACGCCGAGAGACTGTTTGCCGCGCTCGTGGCGGCAGAGGTCCACTTCATCGTGATCGGTGGGTTCGCGGTCAGCGCCCACGGATACCTGCGAGGCACCAAGGACCTGGACATAGTCCCCAACCTGGTCGAGATGAAGCAGGCGGCGGGCAGGCTCGAGGACGAGTTGGACCTGAAGCGGCTGCGGGCGGTGCGGGGGGAATAGCTCGAGCGGGCGGCATGCCCTAACGGCCGCGGTCCGCTACCAGACGATGTGGTTCGAGGCGGTGCCGTCCACCGTGACCCAGACCGTCTGGCCGAGGAAGCCGTAGTAGCAGACGGCGGAGGTGTTGGAGGTGCCGGAGCGCGTGTAGGTGTAGAAGCTGACGCCGTTCTCCCGGCACTTGATCGTGTGGCTGCCGCCGGAGAAGTTCTTGAACTTGATGACCATGTAGCGGCAGTAGCTGGAGGAGCAGCCGGACAGGCCCTGGGCCGACGCCCCCTTGGCGAGCGAGACCGACTTCGACGGGCTCGGGGACGGGCTCGTCCCACTCGGCGCTTCGGGCGCCGGATCGCTCGACGCCGGCGTCGATGGAGAGGTCGACGGAGCCGGGTCCTGCGGCGTGCTGCTCGGCCTGGCCCGGATCGTGAACGATTTGCTGCCGTCGAAGAAGCCGGTGTGATCGACGAGGGTCCCGACGATGCGGCCGATCAGCAGCGGAGTGAGGAACCGCCGCGCCGCCTTCAGCACCTGAGCGCGACCTCCGGACACGCCGAGTACGTCCGCCACCTCCGGGGCGCAGGCGAGCACGGCGGGCAGCACCGACTGCAGGGCGACTGAAAGCTCCGCCGCGTCCCGCGGCGATCCATGCACGCCGAAGATCGCCGCGGCGAGGTCGGATGCGCAGTCCCCCTGGATCGCGTCGAGAGCCCGGTAGGTGACGCCGTTGCCCAGCGCCCATTCGATCAGGTCGAATGCCAGCGTGGGGAGCGTGCGCTGCGCCGTAAACGTCGCCTCGCTCCAGCCCCCCCGCGGGATTCCGACCGACGCCCGCCTGGTCGGCGGAACGTAGAGCCCGTCGCCGCCGATCAGGTCCGCCAACGGCCCGTCGTCGAAGATCGCCTGGCTGAGCCCGAAACCGCCGTCCGCCCAGCCCCAGGCGACTGGGGCGCCGTATTCGAGGATGATCCCGTAGGGCCGGTTGTTGACCATCTCGACCACCGCCGTGTCGCCCTCGGAGCCGCCGCATGAGCGCAGGGCGTCGTCATCGGCGTTGGAGGTCGAGAGGTCGGCCCACGCAGGCGGCGACCCGCGCCTCGAGCAGTCGGCGGCCGGGCCGCGGAGGCCGGTCCCCCGCAGGATCCAGCGGGAGATCGTGTCGGCGGTCGCCCGCACGGCGTTGGAGACGACCAGCGAGAGCGTCCCCGAGCCGAGGAAGCTGGCGGTCGCCGTGCGGCGTTTCGCGTCGAGTCGGGTGGGCAGGGGGACCCACCGCTTCAGCCGCGGGCTGTAACGGGCCACGCCGTAGCGCGGGCTGCCGGCGACTCGCAGCGAGCGGCGACCCCGGACCCGGAAGACGATCTTCGCCCGCTTTCGCAGGCGCCCGCCTCGCACCTTCAGCCGCACCGGCCGGCCGAACCCCCTCGCCCCCCTGCCGAGCCGGCGCGCCCTGCGCCCGGAGCGACTCGCCACGATCCGCGCCCCCGACGGCACCGAGCCGCGGCGGATGACCAGCGTGGCCCCGCCGCCGAGGTCGAATGCCTGCGCCCGCCCGCCCGCGCTCGCAGCCGCAGCCGGGCCGGCGCTGCCCGCGAGGACGAGCGCGAGCAGGAGGGCGGCGGCGACAAGCGCGATGCGCGATCGGTCGAAGCTCATCGATGGCTTCACGAGCCTCGACCATATATGACGTCCGGGGCCCCAGCGGGCGCGATACGGCTTCCCCTACCCCGCCAAGCTCGCCCGCGCCACCCGCGCCCGCCGGTGGCGCTTGTGCGAGCGCTTGTTCGCGCAGCGCACCTGCATCACCGGCCTGCTCTTGAACTGCTTGCCGTTCTGGCCGAGGCCGAGGGCGTTGGCGCGGTTGCGGCCTCGCTTCACGCAGATGTTGCGGCTGTTGACGATCAGTCCCTTCTTGCCGCCCTGCATCTTCAGGATCACGCGGGAGAGCGGCGCGTCGGGGGCGTCTTCGACGCTGGCCCTGATGCCGCCATTGACGGAGTCGATCCTGGTCGCCACCTCGACGTCGACGAGGCCGTGCAGGTCGAAGACCATGTCGGGCAGCTTGTGGTTGGAGGACCTGAGCCAGACCGGGCCCTGCAGCGGTTCGTCGAGCAGCGGGGTCCAGGCCTTGATGTAGCCGTAGCGGGCCGCCTTGGGGCAGCTCTTGGCGGCGAACTGGACCCTGGTGCAGATGGTCCGGATGTGTCCCTGTTCGAGGAAAGCGCTCCTCGGTAGGCGGACGACCAGGCCCTTGACGTTGGCATCGCCTGATTTCGGGCTGTAGACGGCCTTCAGGCCGGGGTAGGCGCCTCGCCTCGTGCCGCCCTTCAGGTGCAGGCCGAGGTGGGGGCTGAAGCCCAGGTTCAGGCAGTTGGCCGCCTGGTAGCGGGTCGAGAGGTCGACCGGGACGTCATCGGAGGAATCGAAGACGTTCAGGTAGGAGCCGAAGAGCGTCGCTTTGGCGCTCGTTTCATCGCAACTCGTCGGGTTGACGATGAAGCGGTCGCGGTCGACGTAGACATGCAGGTCCCTGACCTTCAAGGGGATCCCCTTGAGGATGTGGGGGATCGCGTCGGACTTCGAGCCGTCGACGATCACTTCGGCCGTCTTGGGGTCGAGGTTGAGGGCGATCTGCACGACCACGTCGCCGGCGTCAAAGGGACCGGAGACCGCGGGGGTGACCGAGATCACGCTCAGCGGGTCGCCTTTGTAGGGGCCGCCGAGGTAGACCTTGCCGGGCACGTAGGTGAGCGCCGGGCCGACTCCGGCGCCTACCAGGGTGCGGCCGATCTGCGAGCCGGCGGGACAGGAGGGAGAGGCCTGCTCCTCGCGCCCGGTCTTGCCCCTCGCGGTGGCGATGTCTGCGTCAGAGCATTTCTCGACCCCGCTCAGGTTGCCGACCACGCCGGGGGGCAGGATCGAGCCGAAGCGGGTCATGTCCTGTTCGCCGTCGTGGCGGATCAGGCGCATGTAGAACTCCGAGTAGCTCGCCGCGTTGTTGTTGATCGAGCCCGCTTCGAAGTCGGGCTTGAACGGCGGCACGCCGCCCGCCGGGCAGGGCCCCTGGTCGATCCCGCCCGTGACCTCGAAGCTCGAAGCCGAGGTCAGGGGGTTGTTCGGGTCCGAGGAGGGGTAGAGCTGCGTCACCGTGTCGTAGCTGCCGCAGAGCGGCGGCGTGGTCAGCGGCGAGCGCTTGCCTTCGCGGAAGTGCAGGTTGAAGTGGCTGAAGGGCAGCTGCGGCAGATTGTCCGCGGTGGTGACGAGCTGGCCCGTCGTCGGGTCCGGTTCGACTTTCATCGGGATCTTGACGAAGATGCTGTTCAGCGGTTCGCGGAAGACGACGTAGAGGGCGATCAGGCTGTCGAAGGGATTCTCCAGCTCCGGCGTCGCCGGATCGCCCTGCTGGGCGAGGTACAGCGATCCTTTGATCGGCACGTCGAGCAGCGGCGTCTGCACTTCCGCGGTGCCGATCTTCGACTCGCTCGGGCAACCTTCGCCCGGCTTGGTGGAAAGGCGCTCGTTTTCGTAGTCCGCCGGAGAGCAGTAGCCGAGGCCTTCGCCCACCGAGGGGTTGATCGTCACGCCTTCAGGCAGCTTGGTGACGACTTTTTTCGCCATCGACTGGG
>DATFMX010000113.1:0-13564 GCA_035266685.1 Solirubrobacterales bacterium | reverse complement strand
CGGTAAGCGGCGGGCGGCTGCTCGGTCCCTGGCCGTCGGCGTAGTCCGGCGCCGACGTTCACGGTCGGGCGCCCGCCGACGCCCGCTCATGGTCATCGGGAATGTCGCCTGCATGCTCAAACTGAGTGTCGCCCTACAACGGGGCGACCCCGCCCGGCCTGGGCCTGAGCGTCGCCGAGGTCCTCTCCGATGACGGCAGGGAGGCCCTGACCGCGGCGCGCGTGTACCTGCCCGCCCTGCGGCGCGCGCTGGAGCGCTATCTGGTCTTCGGCGGCCTGCCCGCGGCGGTCGCCGAGGCTGCGGTCGGGCGGCCCGAGCCGAGCAAGGAGACCCAACGGGTGCTCTGGGACTCGCTGGTCAAGGAGGCGCAGAAGCGGGGCGCCTCGATTCCCGCCGTCGAGGCGCTGCTGGAGCGGATCATGCGCTCGCTCGGCTCCAAGCTCAGCTGGTCGCGGCTGGCCCGGGAGATGGATGTGCCGTTGGGTCGGCCGCGGCGTCGCGGCGCCGGCGGTCACGCCGACCCCCGGACCGTGCAGAGCTACGTCGAGCTGCTCGCGGTCAACTACTTCGCCCTGGTCCTCTACTTCTGGAAGCGCGACTCCGGCAGCGGCGATGTGGCGAAGGACAAGAAGGTCTACTTCGGCGACCCGCTCCTGCAGACGATCGTCGCGGGCCGGATCGGTCTGCCGCGCAATCCTCACGCCGAGGTGGAGAACGCCCTCGCCCTGGCGCTCTACCGGCGTTACGAGCCGCGCGAGCGCCGCGCCGAGAACATGCCGGCGCCCGAGCGGCTGCATGTCTGGGGCACCCGCCGCGGCGGTGAGGTCGACTTCGTCTGCGGCCCTCGCGAGGCGATCGACGCGGTCGAGGTGGCGGACTGGGCGTCCTCGCTCGACCGGCGCAAGGCGACCGCGCCGGGGCGGGCGCTGCCCGGGCGCCCGGCGCTCGTGGCGACCCGCGACGAGCTCGAGCTCGGCGGCTCGACGAATCTGATCCCCGCTGCGTCGCTGCTCTGGGCGCTGTCGGGCTAAGAATCGGTCTTCGCCACTCTGCGCGGTAGAGGTTTGAATCGCTAGGCGGGGCAAACCTCTACCGCGCTCTTCTACCGCGCTCTTCTACCGCGCTCTGGGCGAGATCGTGCGCCGCGCGCCTGCGCGGCTCAAGCCCTGGGGCCGATTTGTCGAACTTGTAAGCGAACGTATGAGAGAGGCACTCAACAGCAACCCGCTGGTCCAGCTCGGCGTCGTCGGCGTGCTGCTGGTCGCCGTCGCCATCTTCCTCATGTCCTCGGGCGGCGGCGAAGAAGAAGAATCGGCGGGCGGCGGTGCGACGAGCGAAGCGACCGTCGCGGTCGCCGGCACGAACGCGACCGGCACCGCGACCGGCGCGACGCCTGGCGAAGCGGTCGAAGGCGCGGTCGAAGCGGCCGGCGAAGCCGCCGGCTCCGAAGCGCTCGGCTCGGCCCTCTCCGGCGCCGCCCCCAGCGGCATCGCCGCGCCGCCGCTGCCGAAGCCGGTGCTGCGCGCCTGGAAGGCGAACAAGACGCTGGTCCTGCTCTTCGTCCAGAACGGCGGCATCGACGACAGGCGGGTCAAGGTCACCACCAAGGGAGTGGCGGGCTTCCGCGACGCCAAGGTCTTCATCGTCCCGGCGAAGCAGATCGCGCGCTACGCGGCGATCAGCGAGGGCGTCGGCGTCGACCGCGTGCCGGCGCTGGTCGTAGTCGCCCCCAAGCACCTCGACAAGACGATCCCGACCGCCTCGGTCAGCTACGGTTTCCAGAGCCCCCAGAGCGTCGCCCAGGCCGTGATCGACGCCGGCTACGAGGGGCGCACGCTCGACTACCACCCGTGAGGGGCTGAGCGACGGTGGATTCGCGGGAATTCCCCAACCACCTGCGACCGGTCCCCGACTCCGGCGACTCGACCGCGCCGGCGCTCGACCCGCAGGCCGGCGGCACCCCGGGCCTGACGCCGCCGCACCAGCGTGGCCGCCACAGCGGCTTCGTCACCGACGTCCTGGTCGACCTCGGCTTCGTCGGCGACGACGTCGCCCGCACCGCGATCGAGGCCTCGCGCACCGCCGGCCAGCCGCCGGAGCGGCTGATGATCGAGCAGGGCTCGATCACCGCCGACCAGCTCTCGCGCGCGGTCGCCGAGCGCTACGGGCTCGACCATGTCGACCTCTCCGCCTTCCAGGTGGACATGGCGGCGGCCAACCTGATCTCGGTCAACACGGCGCGCCGCTACCGCGCCCTGCCGGTCGGCTTCGTCGACCAGGAGACGCTGCTGGTCGCGATGGCCGACCCGACCAACGTGCTCGCGGTCGACGACATCCAGATCGCGACGGCGCTCGACTGCCGGGTCGCGGTCGCCGCCGAGGAGGACATCGAGGCGCTGATCGGCCGCCTCAACACGCTGCAGAGCGCGGTCAGCGAGGCGGTGACGGAGGGCGACGCGGCGGCCGACGAGGAAGGCGAGCTGGCGGAAGTCGCCGACATGGAAGTCAGCGCCGAGGACGCGCCGGTGATCAAGCTCGTCTACAGCATCCTCGGCCAGGCGGTGGGGGAGGGCGCCTCCGACGTCCACTTCGAGCCCGGCGAGGGGGAGATGCGGGTGCGCTTCCGCGTCGACGGCGTGCTGCGCGAGGCCGCGCACGTGCCGAAACGGATGGTCACCGCGGTCGTCTCGCGGGTGAAGATCATGAGCGACCTCAACATCGCCGAGAAGCGCGTGCCGCAGGACGGCCGGGTCAGCGTCACCGTCGAGGAGCGGCGCGTCGATCTGCGCGTCACCACGCTGCCGACGCAGCGCGGCGAGGGGGCGACGATCCGCATCCTCGACAAGGAGAACGCGCAGCGCTCGCTCGACGACCTGGGCATGGACGGCGACGGGCGGACGCGCTTCGCCGACGCCTTCGGGCAGTCCTACGGCGCCGTGCTGGTGACCGGGCCGACCGGCTCCGGTAAGTCGACGACCCTCTACGCGGCGCTGGGCGAGCTGAATGCGGTGGAGAAGAACATCATCACGATCGAGGACCCGGTCGAGTACCGGCTCGAGGGCGTCAACCAGATCAACGTCAACCGCAAGGCCGGGCTCGACTTCGCCACCGGGCTGCGCTCGATCCTGCGCGCCGACCCCGACATCGTGATGGTCGGCGAGATCCGCGACGGCGAGACGGCGCGGATCGCGATCGAGGCCGCGCTGACCGGCCACATGATGCTGACCACGCTGCACACCAACGACGCCCCCGGCGCGATCACCCGCCTGACCAAGATGGGGATCGAGGCCTTCCTGATCGCCTCCGCCGTCGACTGCGTCGTCGCCCAGCGGCTGGCGCGCAAGCTCTGCAGCCACTGCAAGCGGCGCACGATCGTGCCGCCGAACGTGCTGGCCGAAGCCGATGTGCGGGTGGGGGGCGACCTCGAGGCCTACGAACCGGTCGGCTGCAGCCGCTGCAACCAGAGCGGCTACCGTGGCCGCGTCGGGATCTTCTCGGTGATGGCGCTGAGCGAGCGGATCAAGGAGATGGCGGTCGGCCACGCCTCGGAGGCCGAAATCGCGGCGGCGGCGCGCGAGGAGGGCATGCTCACGCTGCGCGAGGACGGCCTGCACAAGGTCCGCGGCGGGCTGACGAGCCTGGAAGAGGTCGTCCGTGTCACCGCCTAAAGGGATCGGCCCGGAAAGCCGATTTAGCTGAGCATGGCCGTCGATTTCGCAGAGGTGCTGCGCCGCATGGTCGAGTCGCGAGCCTCCGACGTACACATCACGCCGGGGGTGCCGCCGTGCATGCGCGACAAGGGCAAGATCGTGCCGATGGAGGGATTCGACGTGCTCGCCGGCCAGGAGACGCGCGAGATCGTCTACTCGATCCTCAACGACGACCAGCGCAAGCGCTTCGAGACCGCCAAACAGCTCGACTTCGCCTACGCGATCCCCGGCGTCGCCCGCTTCCGCGTCAACTGCTTCTTCCAGCGTGGCGCGGTCAGCGCCGCCTTCCGCCTGGTGCCGCAGGACATCCCCTCGCTCGACTCGCTGAAGGTGCCGCAGGTGCTGCGCGAGCTGTGCGACAAACCGCGCGGCTTCGTCCTCGTCACCGGGCCGACCGGCTCCGGCAAGAGCACGACCCTGGCGGCGATGATCGATGTGATCAACGAAGAGCGCCAGGATCACATCCTGACGATCGAGGACCCGATCGAGTTCCTGCACCAGCACAAACGCTCGATCGTCAACCAGCGCGAGGTCGGCTCCGATGCGCCCGACTTCGCGCTCGGCCTGCGCGCCGCCCTGCGCGAGGACCCCGACGTCATCCTGGTCGGCGAGATGCGCGACCTGGAGACGATCTCCACCGCGCTGACCGCGGCCGAGACCGGCCACCTCGTCTTCGCCACCCTGCACACCCAGTCGACCGCGCAGACGGTCGACCGGATCATCGACGTCTTCCCGCCCGAGCAGCAGGGCCAGGTGCGGACGCAGCTCTCGATCGCCCTGCAGGGGATCGTCACCCAGCAGCTGCTGCCGACCGCCGACGGGATGGGCCGCGTCGTCGCCACCGAGGTGTTGGTGCCGACGCCGGCGATCCGCAACCTGATCCGCGAGGGCAAGACGCACCAGATCTACGCCGCGGTGCAGACCTCCGGCGCGGTCGGCATGCAGACGATGGACGCCGACCTGGCGCGGCTCGTGCGCGACGGGTCGGTCACCCGGGCGCTGGCCGAACAGCGCGCCTCGGTGCCCGAGGAGCTCAAACGGCTGCTCGGCGGGGCGCCGGTCCCGACCGCCGCGATGCAGGGCAACGGAGGGGCGGGGCAGGTCGCGCCGGCGCCCGGCCCGCCCACCTACACGGGGGCCTAGCCGATGGCGGGCGCCAGCACCTTCGCCTTCCGCGCGATGGACGTCGCCGGGGCCGCGAGCGCCGGCGAGCTCGAGGCCGAGTCGAAGGCCGCGGTCACCGAGCAGCTGCGCCAGCGCGGCCTGATCGTCCTCGACGTCAGCGAGAAGAAGGCGCCGTTCAGGATCGAGCAGGTCTGGCAGACCTGGAAAGGCGTCGACATGCGCGAGCTGGCGATCTTCTCGCGCCAGTTCGCCACCCTGGTCGCCTCCGGCATGCCGATGCTGCGCACCCTGCACACGCTCGAGGAGCAGACGCAGGACGAACGGATCAAGGCGGCGATCGGCGGCGTGCGCGCCGACATCGAGGCCGGCTCGACGCTGAACCAGGCGATGGAGCGCCACCCGGAAGTCTTCGACCGCCTCTACCGGGCGATGGTCCGATCGGGCGAGGAATCCGGCCGGCTCGAGGACGCGCTCGACCGCGTCGCCTTCCAGGTGGAGAAAAGCGACGGCCTGCGTCGCCAGGTCAAATCGGCGCTGATGTATCCGGCGCTGATCTTCGGCTTCGCGATGGTCGTGCTGGTCGCCGTCGTCGCCTTCGTGATCCCGGTCTTCGTCGGCATCTTCGAACAGATCGCCGAAGAAAACCCGGGGGAAAAGGCGGAACTGCCGATCCCGACGCAGATCTGCGTCCTCGCGTCGGACGCGATCACCCAGTTCTGGTTCATCCTGATCCCGGCGATCGTCGCCTCCTTCGTGCTCTTCTTCCGCTGGAAGCGGACGAAGTCGGGCAAAGAGGTGTGGGACCGCTTCGTCCTGCGCCTGCCGGCGAAAATCGGCGACGTGATCCAGAAGGTCGCGCTGGCCCGCTGGTCGCGCACCTTCTCCGGCGCGGTCTCGGCCGGCGTGCCGATGCTGCAGGCGATCAAACTGACCGGCGAGACGGCGGGCAACATCGTGCTCGAGCAGGCGATGGACGACGTCTACGCCTCGGCCAAGCGCGGCGGCTCGCTCGCCGGCCCGATCGAGCGCAACCCGATCTTCCCGCCGATGGTCGGCCACATGGTCGCGGTCGGCGAGGAAACCGGCCAGCTCGAACACATGCTGACCAAAATCGCCGACTTCTACGAGACCGAGGTCGACGCCAAGGTCAAGGCCCTGACCTCGCTGATCGAGCCGCTGATGATCGTCTTCGTCGGCGGCGTAGTCGGCTTCATCGTAATCGCGATGTACCTGCCGATCTTCAGCCTCTACGACAAGATCCGCTGAGGTCGGGGCGCAGTCCTACGGTAGGCGTGATCTCTGCACAGCGGCACGAAATATACAACTTCCGTATATTTCGTTATAGATGCCCATAGAAGCCTCCGGCAACCCCTATACGCCCGACATGGGCGCTCGCCCGCCGTTCCTCGCCGGTAGGGACTTGGAGCTCGCCTACTTCGACGAGATCGTCCAGCAGCTCGGTGCCGGTGGCACGCAGAGACATCTGATCCTCACCGGTCTGCGCGGGGTGGGCAAGACCGTGCTGCTGAATGAGTTCGAGGCTACATGCGACCGCGAGAACTGGCCGGGGGAGGCGTTCGAGATAGCCGCCGGCGCGGACATCGGCCCGGTAGTGGCGCGATTGGCTCGCAAGGCGTTGCTTCAGATGAGTGCGACGCGACGCGCCGGCGATGCGGCTCGGCGAGCGCTCAGTGTCCTCAAAGCCTTTTCCGTGACCGTCGGCGACGCCACGTTCAGCCTCGATGTGGCTGCGCTGGAAGGAGTCGCGGATTCCGGTGACCTCGCCTCAGACATGCGCGATGTCATGGTGGAGGTCGGATTCGCCGCCCGGGCTCATGAGCTTGGCTTCGCCCTCATTCTCGACGAGATGCAGAACCTGGCCAAGGCTGATCTCGAGGCCCTGATCGTCGGCTTGCACAGGGCAAAGCAGAAGAACCTTCCTATTGCTCTCGTGGGCGCGGGACTTCCCTTGCTGCCGGCGCTGACCGGCAATGCTAAGAGCTACGCGGAGCGGGGTTTCGAGTTCCGTGAAATCGGCGCGCTCGGTCATGTCGCGGCGGCGGCTGCCTTGGAGGAGCCCGCCCGCCGTCAGGGCGTCGCTTGGCAAGGGGACGCCGTGGAGCGAGTCATCGAGCTGGCGGACGGGTATCCCTTCTTTCTCCAGGAGTACGGGCGCGTTGCCTGGAAGGTGCGTTGCGACACCGAGATAACCGCCGCTGACATCGCAGCTGCGGAGCCGATCGCTCGCGATTTCCTCGATGAAAACTTCTTCAGCCAACGAATCGGCAAGCTTCCGATCGGCGAGCAGCGCTACATGGCCGCAGTCGCCAAGCTCGGGGACGGGCCACAGGGCACCGCGGAAGTCGCTGAGGTTCTCCGTCGGCGACCGGAAGAGATCTCGGGCTGGCGTGACAGGCTGATACGGGCGGGTTTGCTCTATGCGCCGAGCCGAGGAAAGGTCGCCTTCACCGTCCCGATGTGCGCCGACTACATCCGTCGCGCGATGCCGGAGACCCGTTCGAGCGACGAATTGCTCGACGAGATGCGCGAAGACCGCGTGTAGCTGCTTGTAACCTTAAGTCGTAAGCTTACAAAGCTAAGCGGACTTTGAAAGGTTGACGGCGATGTCGGGGGACGAAGCGGGACCCGAATTCGGACGCTACATCGAACGCGTGTGGCAGCCCAATCCCGCGGGGCAGGGGCGCCGCGCACGCCGTGGCGGTCGCTACCGGGCCTTCGTGCCTGAGTCGATCGCCGAGCGCGGTTTCCCTCTGGGCGCCGGCGCGACCGCCGCGTTGAACCAGGCGACCAAGGCGCTCGAGCGTCTGCAGCACACGCCGACGCGGCTGGCCACGCTCGGCGCCGTGGCGCAGAACCTGCTGCGCTCGGAGAGCGTCGCCTCTTCGCGGATCGAGGATGTGCTGATCTCGCACTGCTTGACCCCGCCACGACTCGGCCGCCCAGCGCCTGATCGCCGCGCTCCCCGAGCAACCGGTCCTGAGCTCCGCTGACGCCCAGCACCTGACCGGCCGCTCCCGCGTCTCCGTGAACAAGGCCCTGGAGCAACTGGAGAACGCCGGCATCCTCCGCCGCCTCAACCAGCGCAAGTGGGGCCGCGTCTGGGAGTGCGACGAGCTGCTCGACCTTGTCGAAGACTTCGAGCGGACCGTCCGGGGCTGATCTTTTCGCCGCCGAGCCGGCCACATCATTTCACCGCCGGCCGAAGCCTCGACCCCTCCCGCGGGGGAACCGACCGCCCAACACGGTCGCAAGGCGTTTCGCCTACACGTGAGCAGGCCCCAGCTCGGCGATGTAGCGCCGGAAGAAGGGGTCGGTGATCCGCCAGCCGCGGCCCTCGCCCTTGGGCTCCACCAGGCCCGCCTCGCGGAGAGCCTCGACCGATCTGCTGACCTCGGCGTTGGCGCCGCGCTCGGTGTAGAGGGCTTCCTCCCGTGCGATTGCCCGGGCGACTCTCAACGCCCGGCGGCCGGTCGCCCTGCCTCGGAGCTTCCTGATCCGGTCGATCGTCTGCTCATGCTTGCCGCGGTCGCGCTGGCGCGCGGCCTGGAAGCCGGCCTCGACCAGGTTCGCGTCGATCTCACGCACCTCGGCGAAGATCGAGGCCAGGTGCGTCTGCTGGGCGATCAGCATGGTCGAGCGAGGGTGGAGCTCGCCGAGCTCGATCAGCCGCCGCATCGCTGCGTCGTCGATCATGCACTCGTCCTTGGAGAGGCGCTCCCGAATTCCGCTCTCCCAGGCGGCGGCGACGATCGGCGTCAGCTCGTAGAAGCCGCCGAAGTTGCCGAAGGGGCGGCGGTTCTCGCCGAAGATGTCCTTCATCAGGTGCTCGATCGAGCCGGCGAAGAGGAAGGAGACGCGTGTGGACCGCTGGAAGGCAGTGCGCATCTGCTGTTGCCGCGTCTGACCTTTGCCGTCCTCGAAGTCGAGGATGCTCTGGAACTCGTCGAGGAAGAGGACGACGCGTCTGTCGTCTCGTTGTGCGACTTCCTCGGGCAGGCGCAGCGCGTACTCCCAATAGCGCTCGGGATCTCGCCTGGCGAAGCCGGGCTCGAAGGCCATCTCGATGTCCTCGCCGAGCTCGCCGCTCAGAGTCGCCATCGCCCTCACCTGTGCGTTGCTCAGCGCCCGGCGCCCAGTCGAGCGCACCTCATGGAGCAGCCGCTTCAAGGCCGGCCGGTTGGCGATCGTCTGGGTGACGATCGCCTCGGCGAGGTCGGTCAGGTCGGTGGCCTCCCACAGGTCGACCGAAGCTGCGTAGAGGCCCCGTTTCCGTAGATGCTCGATCGCAGCGTCGCAAACCGTGGTCTTCCCCGTGCGCCGCGGAGAGGCGAGGACCAGATTGGTCGCCGCCTCGAGTGCCGCCGCGATCTCTTCGACATCCTGTCCGCGCCCGATCAGCTCATCGGGTGGAATCGGATCATCGGTCGGAAACAACTCGCCTGACGGAAGCCGCTGCATACGAAAGAATCCTAGCAGATTCTGCTACTAATACACTCATATTTTGTTACGCACGTTGGCGCGTTCGCTCTCCGTTTGCGCCGCGCGACGAGCTGGAAATGCTGTGTGACGCGCATTCTGTGGGTGCTGCCGTATATATATATTGCCGAAAAAACCCCAACTTTTAGGGATCAAGTGCGCTATATTGTGCCTGTCATGAATGATGCCTCGACGATTCACAGGACGACGATCGAGATCGAGGTTCCGGCGTTCGAAGGGGCGCGCGAGGTGCTCGGTACGAAGGGCTACAAGGAGACCGTCAATGAGGCGTTGCGTGTCGTCAGCCGTCGCGAGCAGCTCCGCCGTGGCGCCGAGCGGATTCGCTCTGGCGCGCTCAACCTGACCACGCCCGAGGAACTAGAAGAACTGCGCAGGCCGAGGTTCTAGCGTTGTCTCGCTATCTCGCTGACACATCGATCTGGGCATGGGCGCGGAAGACGAGCCGGCCCGATATCCGCGAGAAGCTTTCGGCTCGCTACGAGCAGGGGGAAATCGTCACGTGTGTCCCGGTCGTGTTGGAGACTATGCACCGGGCGGAGACCGCTGCCCAGTTCCGTGAGCACTTCGACCAGCTATTCGCACCGCTGGAGCGGCTTCGCTTGGAGAATACGAGCGTCGAGCGGGCGCTCGCGGTGCAGCGCGAGCTGGCGAGAGCATCCGACGGGAACCACCGCCGCGCACCCATCGACTTCCTGATCGCCGCTGCGGCCGAGGCCGCCGGCGACGAAGTCACGCTCTGGTGCTTCGACCGCGACCTCGAGGTGATCTGCGGTCACACCGGCCAGTCGTGCGAGCCGGAGCAGTCGACCGACCCAGGGCATTGAGCCGGTGCGGTACCTCCGCCTACGTGAAGCTGGTGCCGCCGCGCGACGCCCTCCACCTCGCCACGGCGCTCAGCAGCCGGCGTCGGGCGTCGGGGTTGCTTCGCCGCTGCACTCGACGTAGTACTGGGCGGTGTAGACGGGGGGGCCTTCTTCTTCTTTGAACGGGTCCTGCTCTTCGGGCAGATCGAATCCATCGTCCTGCTTGACGACGACGTTGTTTTCGAGGTGGATCGTTTTGCCGGCGATCATGCCGACGAAGACGGCGTTGTTCTGCAGCTCGATGTGGCTGTTGGGCGCGTAGAGGATGAGCTCGTTGTTGCCGCTGTTGTTTTTCCATTCGACCCTGGTTTCGATCGAGGTGGAGCCCTGCACGTAGAGGCCCGGGAGGGAGAATTTTTCTTCGTCCGGCTGGTAGCCGGTCGAGGTGATGTTGGCGTTGTTGGAGAGATAGATCTGCTTGACGCCGCTCGACATTTCGCAGTTCTCCGGCGTGTCGAAGAAGATCCGCACCAGCGAGTCTTTGGCCATGATCAGGTGCGAGTTGTTGCTGAGTTCGAGCTTGCAGATGAAGTAGTCGCCGCCGCCGAGCGTCAGCGTCGCGTTGTTGAAGGTCGAGATCGTGCGGGTTTCCGGGTTCCAGGGGATACTCGATTTCCATTTGCCGCTGTAGGTGTCTTCCTCGCAGCCTTCCGGGTTGTTTTCGGAGACGCAGTTGACGAGCCGGTAGTTGGAGTTGTTGGTGGCGATGTCGGAGGGCATGAAGCTGCTGACCGCGGGCAGGTCGACGTTTTCTTCGGTTTCGGTGTAGCCGCTGCACTGGGTTCCGTTGTTGTGGAAGTCCGTCGACGGTTCGCCGACGCCGTGGCGGATGTTGCCGCAGACGTTGCCGTTGTTGTGTACCGAGACTTTTCCATTGGTGCCGACGCTGACCCGCACATCGGCGTTGTTCTCGATCTCGATGTCGTCGTCGCCGATCAGACCCTCGGGTCCTCCTTCGCCACCTCCGCCGCTCGAATTCGCGCCCCCGGATTGGGTGAAGGTGACCTCCACCCGGCGGGTTACGCCGCCCGTGATGCCGGTGGAGACCACGCAGAGGCCGGACGCTTCGCCGCAGGCGATGCCGGCTTCGCTCAGCTGGTAGCTGTATTCGCCGCCGCCGACCTCGCCGGTCACCGGCGAGCACCAGCCGTTGCCTTCCGGTCCGGAGCCGGACAGGCAGGCGCTTTCCGCCAGCTCCCCCGAGTCGCGCCCGAGCCGCAGCAGCGCCACGTTCGCGCCCGCGTCGGCGACCCCGATCGCGCTCTTCGAGTCGTTGTCGCGGTGTGAGCTGTGCTGCACGTTGACGGTCGAGGTGACCGCCGCACCGGCCAGCGCCAGCGCAGCGACGGTCGCGAGCATCGCCGTCGGCAGCGCTATCCCCTGCTCGCTGCGAAGCGACGGGAGCAGGCGGAGACGGATCGAGCGCGCGATGGTCACGCCGAATAGATCGGCCGCAGGCGCGGACGCTTGAGCCATGGACACGATCCGGGCAGGGAACCTGGACGCAATGACTACCCAACTCTTGAACACGAGACCGCAAAAACTCGGGGGAATCGCCGGATCCGAACACCCGAATGGATCGGGCAGGTTGACCTGTTATCGGCCTTCACAGGCGCGCCGAGGCCCCGAAACCTGAGTTTTGCTTTCGATGCATCACGAATTTCGGGGATTCAGGCGATCGGGGCCACTGCCGATCAGGTGACTGTGAATCTGCCAGTGCCTTGGTGCAAAAGGCAAACCCGCCGCGAGGCGGGGGCGCAAAGCCGTCGGGACTCCCACGCGGGAGTCAGCCGGGCTACCACCGGGGTCGACAGACACCACGTGGCTTCAACGCGACGGGGCTCTGGCGAAATCGACATGACCATAGGAGGTCACTGATGTTTCTCCAGAATCTCCGGGCCAAAGTAGGCGCCCGGCTCAACGGCGACGGGGAGGCCGGCTTCACGCTGATCGAGCTCCTCGTCGTGATGCTGATCCTCGGCATCCTCGCCGCGATCGCTCTGCCCGCCTTCTTCAACCAGAAGGAAAAGGCCGGCGACGCGAAGGCGAAGGAGTATGTCCACTCCGCGCAGGTCGCGATGGAGACCATTTCCACCGACAACAACGGAAGCTATGCATCAGCGAACGAAAGCAAGGCCGCCCTTGTTGCCGTCGAGCCGACGCTGAGCAGTGCTACGTTCGTCGAAGAACCGACGGCTGGCGAAAACACCTACAAAATCAACATTCAGGGATCTAACGCAAGCCAGGAATTCTGGGTTTCCCGGGACGCAGAAGGCAACATTTCGTTCGAATGTGAAGAAGCTGGCAAAGGTGGTTGTCCGGCCGCGGCCGAAGGCGAAGCTGGCAACTGGGGCGGCTGATCCAGCCATTCCCATCGCCTTGGCCTAGCCAAGCGTGAAGTGCCGAGGGGCGGGCCGACCGGCCCGCCCCTCGACTTATGGGAGGGCTTCGCGCCGGCTGGGTCAAGCGTCCACCCGCGTCTAAACGGATGACCGATTCGAGCCGATAGAACAACGATGGCGCCAAGCACGAAACCCGCGCCGCGAGCCGGGCCGGTTCCGCGGAGCCGGCTTGCTGTCGCAATCGCCGCCGCCGTCTCGGCCGCCCTCTTCTTCGTCGCGTCGTCGGCGCTCATGGCGCCCGCGGCGCGCGCCGCGGCGCCGATCTTCAGGGGCTCCTCGGCCGACGGGTCGATCGCCTTCTTCGAAACCGACCAGCAGATGGTGCCGGGTGACACCGACAGCCAGCGCGACGTCTACGAGCGCTCCTTCGACGAAGACGTCGGCGAAGCGGGCGCCTACGTGACCCGCGAGGTCTCGACCGGGCCGACCGGCGGCAACGACGCCTACCCGGCCCAGTTCGAGGCGGCGAGCGCCGACGGCAGCCGTGTCTTCTTCTCCACCGAGGAGTCGCTGGTGGCCGCCGACACCGACCGCAAGGCCGACATCTACATGCACGACCTCGGAACCGGCGCGACGACCCTGCTCTCGCAGGGGTCCGCGAGCTGCGCGCCGGGCTGCGGCAACGGAAGCTTCGACGCCGGCATCGCCGCCGTGGACAGCGGCGGCGACAAGCTCTTCTTCGTCACCGCAGAGCCGCTCGCGGAAGGCGACAGCGACAACGCCGTCGACATCTACGAGCGCAATCTGAGCACCGAAACGACGACCCTCGTCTCGGTCGCGGCCGCCTCCTGCTCGGGCAGCTGCGGCAACGGTTCCGATCCGGACAACGCGGTGATGTGGGGGCTGTCGGCGGACGGCTCGACCGCCTTCTTCACCACGCCGGAGTCGCTCTCCACCGCCGACACCGACTCCAAGATCGACATCTACGCCCGCGACCTCTCCGAAG
>DATFMX010000112.1:0-15215 GCA_035266685.1 Solirubrobacterales bacterium | reverse complement strand
GACGGTACCCCCGTGCGCTTCCCGAAGCCGACCCTGCGCACCCACCGCTACGACCTCGACGCCGCGCACCCCGGCCTCTTCGAGTCGATCGCAAACGAGATCGACGCGCTGACGATGGCCCGCTACCGCCCGAGTGCGTTCGATCTCGACCGCGGCGAAGAGAATGCCGAGGCCCAGCTCGCCGGCCTGCTGAAGTCGGGCCTGCTGAAGCGCTTCGAGTCCTGCTGGTGGGCCTGCCTGAAGACGGTCGGGCGCATGCTCGCCGCGCACGACGCTTTCCTCGCGGCCTGGGAGACGGGCGAGGTGCTCTCGCGCGAGGAGCTTCGCGCGGCGGCGAGCGAAGAGGTCGACGAGGCCGGACTGGCGGGCTGGCTGGAGGAGCGCCTGGCCGACGACGGACGCAGGAAAGCGGAGGAGTTCGACCCCGAGTTCGGCCAGGCGGTCGCCGCCGATCGCGACCGGCTGGCCGCAATTCAGCGTGAGCTAGACGAACTCGGCCGGGGAGAGGACCCGAAGCTCGAGCTGCTGGTCGAGTTGCTCGAGAACTCACCGGCAACGAAGATTGCCGTGTTCTCGACCTTTGGCGCGACCGTCCGCTACCTCGACGAGAAGCTCGCGGAGCGAGTCGGCGGACGCGAGCGCGAGGTGGTCATCGGAGGCGAGACGAGCCCCGACGAGCGAACCGGGGCGCTCGCCAGGTTCTCGCCCGAAACCGTCGTCCACCCCGGCTACGAACCGCCGGCGGGAGAGGTCGATCTGCTGCTCTCGACCGACGTCCTGTCCGAGGGCCAGAACCTCCAGCAGGCCCAGGCGGTCATCTCCTACGACATGCCGTGGAACCCACAGCGGGTGGTGCAGCGCAATGGCCGAGTCATCCGCCTGCGCAGCCCGCATGACGAGGTGTTTCTGACGACGATGCTGCCTTCGCCGGGGGAGCTGGAGCGCATTCTCGGGCTGGAGGCCCGCATCCAGAGCAAGATCAAGGCGGCCAGCGGCGTCTACGGCATGGAGTCGGAAGTCATCGAGGGCCTCGAGGCCGAGTTGCATAGCTTCGCCGAGCGCCTCGCCGGCGGCGATCCGGGCCTCGCGTTGGAGGCCGAGGAGGATTCCGGTGCGTTTGTCGGCGAGGAGTTGAGGCGGATGGTCGACCGCGCCGTTGCCGAGGGTGAGGTCGAGCGTGTCCGTCACCTCCCCTGGGGGATCGGCGCCTGCTTCCGCCAACAGCCCGGCGGTCGGTCGGTCGGCGCGCCTGGGGTGTTCTTCGCGACCCGAACCCAACCGATGGCCGATGCGGAGTTCGGCTATCGCTACTGGCGCTACGTCGAGCTCGACAGCGGCGACGTGGTGGACGGCGATCTGGAGATCCTGCGCCGAATCGACCCCCACGGCGGCGCACCGGCGGAGCCGAAGAGCATCGACCTCGACGGCGCTTGGGCCAAGGCTGCCGCAAACATTGTCGAGGCGCACAACGAGCGTGCTGACCTTCGCGCGCGGCAGGAGCAGATCGGTCCGCGACAGAGGTGGGCGCTCGACCTGCTCCGCGACCCCGGCGTCGGACTGCCGGTGGGCACGGAGCAGCTCGACGAGGTCGACGCGGCGCTCTCAGTCGAGCGCAGCTCCGCCGTGCGGCGGGCATTGCGCGAGGTCCAGGAGCGACTCGAAGCGGCCGAAGTCTCGCGCGATGGCGCAGCAGCCGAGGTGGTGGACGTGGTCCGCGACTTCGGCCTTCGTCCGGTCGAACCCCCGCCCCTACCGGAGAAGATCGATGCCGAGCAACTCGGCGTCGTCTGCTGGATGGCGGTCTTGCCGAGCTAGGGCAACGGCAGTTGCGCGTCCGGCCTCGAGCAGAAACGAGGGGCATACGGCGACATCCCGCTCTGCTGGTCGGCTGGCCGGATTGCTACGCCAAGGCCGCCCTCAATCGTTCCGCGTCAACGCCCTCCACGCGCACCACCTTGTCGCGCGACTTCTCTCCGCGCACCACGCTGACCCGCGACGGCGCCACACCGACCCGCTTGGCGATCAGCTTGCATAGCGCCTTGTTCGCCTTGCCATCGACCGGCGGCGCCGTCACCTTCGCCTGCAACACCCCGTCGCGCATCCCGGCCAGCTCGTCGCTGCTGCCTCGCGGTCGCAGCCTGACCTCGATTTGCGCGTGTTTCGTCATATTCGATGTACGCAAGATTGACATTGTGCGCGCCACACGCGCGTTCGTGCCAGGGACGCTCGGGGCGTGGTCAAGCTTCTTTTCATCGCCGGGGTGATCCTCGAACGCGGGGCGCTCACGGCCGGCTTTCTGGCCGCGACCATCGCGGTCGGCGGATTCTTGGGGCGCGCACGAGTGATCCGGGAAATTGACGAGGCTCCCGAACTTCAGCGCCACACGGTCGCCGGTGGCCTGATCGGCCTCGCGTTTGGGATCGTGGTCGTTGTCGTCGATGCGGTGGTGGGCTAGCATGAAGGCTGTGGACAAAACATTTCTCATCGGAATGCTGGCGTCGGCCGCACTTGCCGGGGTGATTTGCGCAATCGTCTATGGCATCGGGGTCGACCCTGACGTCGGCGGGGCCATGATCGCGCTGGGCGCCGTGGGCGCCGGCTTGATCGCCGGCGAGGTCTCGAAGCGCACGCCGCCGAAGCGGCGTCACTGAGCGGCCCCGCGATTGGGTTGCCTACAGCTCCGCCGCGTCGGCGAGCAGGTCTACCTGGGCGGGGTCGCTGGAGCTGGGGCAGAAGACGAGCTCGTCGCAGCCCAGGTCGGCGTAGGCGGAGGCGTACTGCTTGACGGTCTCGGGGTCCTTGGCGGCGCCGCCGGCGATCATGCCGGCGATCTCGTCGCCCAGCCAGGCGTAGTAATGCATCAGGTTCGCCTGCACATCCTGCTCGGCCCGCTCGCCGAGTGAGAAGTAGGCGAGCGCCATGATCTGCGGGGCGCCGTCGCGGCCGGCGTCGCTCCAGGCGGCCTTCGCCTTCTCGACGCCCTCCTGGGCCTGTTCGGGGCCGGAGCCGCTGGCGATCCAGCCGTCGCCGAGGCGCGCCGTGCGCGCGTAGGCGGCGTCGGCGTGGCCGCCGATGACCAGACGCGGCCGACCGGCGGTCGAGGGGCCGACCTCGTCGCCGTCCCAGACCTCGCGAACCCGCTCGAGCATCGCGTCGAAGCGCTTGCCGCGGCCCTTCAGCTCGACGCCGCTGACCTCGTAGTCGTCCTCGCGAGCGCCCAGCCCGACGCCGAGCGTCAGGCGTCCGCCGGAGAGCGCGTTGACGCTGAGCGCCTGCTTGGCCAGCTCGACCGTGTTGGTGCGCAGCGGCGCCAGCAGCACGGTCGTCGAGAGGCCGATCCGCTCGGTCACAGCCGCGGCGGCGGCGAGCGCGGTCAGCGGCTCGTAGTTGTCGTAGACGATCCGGTCGATCGTGCCGAGGGTGGAGAAGCCGCGCTTCTCGGCGCGGCGCGCCCACTCGGTCAGCTCGGCCCCGGTCGCGCCGGGGATCGCGTTCGGAAGTGCGATGCCGATGTCCATTGGCGGGCCTCCTTGTCGAGTCGGTTATCCGCCAAACCTACCCAACGACCTGCGCCGGCCAAACGGGCGTATCAGCCGTAGCGCTCGCCGATGACCGTGCGCAGCTTGGCGCGGTCGTGGCGGGCGTGGACGCGCCGCACGGTGCCGGAGCGCGAGCGCATCACCAGCGACTCGGTGCTGGCGCCGGCGCCGCGGTAGCGCACGCCCTGCAGCACATCGCCGTCGGTGACCCCGCTGGCGGAGAAGAAGACGTCGTCGCCAGAGCAGAGGTCGTCGGCTGTGAGGATCTGGTCGAGGTCGTAGCCGGCCTCGACGGCGGCGCTGCGCTCCTCGTCGTTGCGCGGCCACAGCCGGCCGAGCAGCTGGCCGCCCATCGACTTCAGCGCCGCGGCGGAGAGCACGCCCTCGGGCGTGCCGCCGATCCCCCAGAGAAGATCGACCGGCGAGCGGTCGCTGACCGCCAGCAGGGCGGCGGAGACGTCGCCGTCGGTGATCAGGCGGATCCGCCCGCCCGCCTCGCGGACTTCCTTCATCGCCTCCTCGTGGCGCGGCCGGTCGAGCATCACCACGGTGACGTCGCCGACGCTGCCGCCCTTGCGCTCGGCGATCAGCTTCAGCGTCTCCGGCAGCGGCCGGTCGAGGTCAAGCAGGTCGGCGATCTCCTCGCTGCCCGCCATCTTCTCCATGTAGACGCAGGGGCCGGGGTCGAACATCGTGCCGCGCTCGGCCAGCGCGATCACCGCGAGCGCGCTGGGCATGCCGAGCGCGCAGAGCCGCGTCCCCTCCAGCGGATCGACCGCGATGTCGACCACGGGCGGGCTGCCGTCGCCGATCTGCTCGCCGTTGTAGAGCATCGGCGCCTCGTCCTTCTCCCCCTCGCCGATCACGACCATGCCGTCCATCGAGACCGAGTCGAGCACGAAGCGCATCGCGTCGACCGCGGCCTGGTCGGCGGCGATCTTGTCGCCCCGCCCGACCCAGCGCGCCGCGGCCAGCGCCGCCGCCTCGGTCACCCGGACGAGCTCCAGCGCGAGGTTCCTGTCTGGCTTGGTGGGCTGGGCTTCCGCCATATGCGGCGCAGGCTATATGGTCGCGGCATGGGACGTTGGGGGTTGACGCTGCCGCTGCCGGGAACTCCGCTGAACGCGCACGAGGAGCTGGTCAAGCGGGCCGAGGCGGCCGGCTACACCGACTTCTGGAGCGGCGAGACCAACGGGCCGGACGGCTTCACGCCGCTCTCGCTGAGCGCCGCCTGGACCGGGCGGGCGCGCCTCGGGACCGGCATCGTCGGCGTCTTCCAGCGCGGGCCGGCGCTGCTGGCGCAGGAGGCCGCGGCGCTGGCCGACGCCTCGGACGGGCGCTTCGTGCTCGGCATCGGCTCCTCCTCGGACCGGATCGTCGAGGGCTGGAACGGGATCCCCTTCGAACGGCCGCTGAGCCGGGTGCGCGAGACGCTCGAGTTCCTGCGCGTCGCGCTGGCCGGCGAGCGCACCGAGAGCGGCTTCAAGCTGGAGACGGCGCCGGCCGAGCGGGTGCCGATCGTGCTCGCGGCGCTGCGCGGCAAGATGCTCGAGCTGGCGATGGAGCGGGCCGAGGGCGCCTTCACCAACTTCCTGCCGCTCGGCGGGCTGCCCAAGGTGACGGCCCAGCTGCAGGACGCGCCCGATGGCTTCGAGCTGCTCTGCCGCTTCTTCTGCCTGCCGGGCGAGCGCGAGGCGGTCGAGCCGCTGGCCCGCTTCATGTTCTCCTCCTACATCACCGTGCCCGTGTACGCGGCCTTCTACCGCTGGCTCGGCTACGGCGAGCAGATCGGCGAGATGATCTCGGCCTGGGAGTCGGGCGACCGCCAGGCGGCAGCCGCGGCGGCGCCCTGGGAGCTGATCGAGGACATGTTCGTCTTCGGCACGCCCGAGCAGATGCGCGAGCGACTCGACGCCTTCGTCGCCGGCGGCATCACGCTGCCGATCCTGACCCCGATCGTCACGCCCGACAGGCTCGCCGAGACGATCGACGCGCTGGCGCCCTAGTACTCGACCTCGGCGCCCAAACCAAACGAGCGGTCGGCCGCCAGTTCGACGATCTTGTCGACGATCGGCTCGTGCCATCCCTCCTTCGCCGCCCGGGTTGCCACCGTCTCCACCGCCATGCCGACCCGGGTCGCCGTGGTCGAGGCGAGTCCGCGCATCACTTCGAAGTCGAACTCGCACTCTTCGCAGACTTCAGCCAGCTCGAGCAGGTAGGAGGTTTCCTGGTATTCGTCGGAGATCACCAGCCCGCGGTGGATCGGGTCGTCATAGACGACGGTCGAGGTGAGGTCGGTGAGCGGCGCCAGCCGCCGCTTCGGCTCCGGCCCGCCGAGCGCCGTCGTCTCGCGGTCGATCAGCGCGAAGTTGTCGCCGTGGGCGTCGCCGTTGCCGAGGATGTAGTCGCAGAAGGCCGCCGTGAGCAGGTTGACGATTTCGTCCGCGCGGCTGACGGCGCTGAGCAGGCCGCGCGCTTCGGCCCAGCCCGGCGGTTCCCGCTCTTTTCCGTCGTCGCCGACCGCGATCGCGCCGGGGAGGATGCCGAGCGCCTGCGAGAAGGACTCGCAGTGCAGGCGCTTCGTGGCGAGCGCGCCCTCGCCGGCGACGCGGTCGTAGCGCGGCGAGACCAGGCAGCGGCGCCCGCCGATCTCCTCGACCGTCGCTTTCGCCACCGGCAGGCCGATCTGCCGGCAGACGGTCATGCAGAACATCTCGTTGGCGACGTAGCCGGAGTATTCGCCCGTTTCCGGCTTGACCACGTGGGTGCTCGGCAGCCCGGCCTGCGGCCAGGCCCAGCGGCCCCCGGCCTCGTCGCGGACGAGGGCGAGCTTCGGCCGCCGACCCGGAAGGACGAAGCGCGGGCGGCTGCCGGGATCGCCGTCGAGGCCGGGCGCGGAACGCCGTACCGCAGCCGCCAGCTCGTCGGCCTCCAGCCAGGCGATCGAGTCGGGCTCGGTGGCGCGCGGGCCGTCCTCCGGCGCGAGGAAGCTGACCGCGCCCGGGCAGTCCTCGCCGAGCGCCGCAAGCAACAGGTAGCCGTCGGCCGCGTCGAGGTCGAGCTCGCGGCCGATCCGGGCGCGGCGCGGGCCCTGCGGCAGCAGGCCTTCGACGTATGCGCGGGTCGCCTCGGCGCTGTAGGGCTCGGGACGCGCCGGCAACGAGCTGCTGAGCAGCGCGCGGCCGGGGCCCAGGCGCTCCACGACCTCCGGATCGTAGGCGAGCCGGTAATCGTTGTCGCCCGCCGGGAACAGCATCCCCACGCGCTCCCCGTAAAGGTAGACGTCAAGGCTCAATTCAGGTCCTCCTCGATCCTCCTTCGGGTATTCAAGGTCCAGGACTTTAAACCGAAGCGAGGCTGAGCGCGTAGTCCTCCGAGGGGTCGGTGAACCAGCCGTCCGGTTGCAGCCCCACCTCACGATAGACGGATTCGAGGCGCTCGCGGGTGAACTTCGAGGAGATCTCGGTCCGCATCTCCTCGCCGGCGGCGAAGCGCACGGTCAGATCGAGGCCGTCGAGCCGCACCGTCTGCCCGGCGAGCGAGCGCAGGCGGATGTCCATGCGCTCCGCCTCCGCGTCGTAGCGGGCGACGTGCTCGAAGGCGTCGGGGTCGAAGTCGCCGCCGTACTCGCGGTTGAGCACGTGCAGGACGTTCTTGTTGAATTCGGCGGTGACCCCCTCGCGGTCGTCGTAGGCGGCCTCGAGACGCTCGACCGGCTTGACCAGGTCGGTGCCCAGCAGGATCCGGTCGCCGGGCTCCAGCAGGGCGGCGATGCGGGCGAGGAAGTCGCGGCGCGCGTCCGGGTAGAGGTTGCCGACCGTGCCGCCGAGGAAGGCGACGAGACGGCCGCCGCCGTCTGGGATCCGCTCCAGGTCGTGCTCGAAGTCGCAGACCAGGCCGCGGATCGTCAGGCCGGGGTACTCCTCGACCAGCGAGTCCGCCGCTTCGCGGGTGATCTCCTCGGAGATGTCGACCGGCACGTAGGTGTCGAGGCAGCGGGCGTCGCGCATCGCGCTCAGCAGGTGGCGCGTCTTGGCGGCCGACCCCGAGCCGAGCTCGACCAGCGTGCCGGGCTCGCCCGCCGCGGCGACGATCTCCCCCGAGCGATGTTCGAGGATCTCCCGCTCGGCCCGGGTCGGGTAGTACTCCTCAAGCTCCGTGATCCGCTCGAAGAGCTGCGAGCCGCGCTCGTCGTAGAAGTACTTGGGCGAGAGCTCCTTCGGCTTCGCGGTCAGCCCGAGGCGGATGTCGCGCGCCATCGCCACGCCGCCGTCGGCGCGCAGGCGGACCTCGATCTCGATCGGCTCGGCCGCCGCGCCGGCGCTCATCCCGCGTCCTTCGCGCAGCGGAAGCCGCAGAAGATCTGGCGGCGCTGGGGCAGGTCCCAGTTGCGGAAGCTCGGGCGCATCAGGTTGGCGTGCGTCGCCCAGGAGCCGCCGCGCAGGACCTTGTATTCGTCGCCGAAGAAGACCTCGGAGTACTCCCGATAGGGGAAGGCCTCGAAGCCGGGGTAGGCGAGGAAGTCGGAGGCGGTCCACTCCCAGACCTGGCCGACCGCGTCGAGCTGGGGGTGCGCAGCCTCCCACTCATGCTCGCTGGGCAGGCGCTTGCCGGCCCAGCGGGCGAATGCGTCGGCCTCGTGCCAGGAGACATGCACGACCGGTTGGTCGGCGGCGACGGGCTCGCGCCGACCCATCGCCGTGTCGATCCACCCGTCCCCCTCGCGCTCCCAATACAGCGGCGCCTCGGCCCCGGCCTCCGCGACGAACTGGGCGTATTCGCCGTTCGTGACGGGCAAGCTGTCGATCTCAAAGGGCGCGAGCTCAACCGTGTGCCTTGGCCGCTCGTTGTCGTAGGCGAATCCGGTCACCGGCGCCCCGATCTCATACTGGCCGTCGGAAACGCGAATCGCTGGAGGAGCGTGCCCGGCGCTGCCGGACACACCGAACTCCGCCGGAAGCTCGTAGTCCTCGACCATCTGCAGCAGCTGCAGCATCGTCTCGTTGTGCTGCTGCTCGTGCGCGATCAGCAGCTCGTAGACGAAGCCGTCGCGCAGCAACGGATCCTCGGCCTCGGGAGAGATGTCGACCTCGTCGAGCACCTCGAGCGCCCGCTCGCGCACATCGGCGAGGTAGGAGCGCAGCTCGGCGTCGCGCAGGAGGGGCAGCTCGTTGCGGCTCTTGCGCGGGTTCTCGATCGCGTCGTAGAAGCGGCCGAGCTCGCCGTGCAGGGGCTCGCGCTCGCCGATCGTCTGCACCAGCCAGAGCTCCTCGAAGTTGGCGATGTGTCCGAGGTCCCAGGCCAGCGGGCTGAGCAGCGGCGAGTAGACGCGGTTCAGCTGCGCCTCGTCGAGCGGCTCGATCAGCGCGTAGGTGCGTCTGCGCGCCTCCGCGAGTCGATCCGCGATCGCTGCCTTGGGCTGGGGCTGTGCCGTCACCTCGGTGGCGATGCGAGAACACTAGCGATGTCGCCGCAGAAGATGTGACGAACCTATAAAACCTTGCCCATGCGGATCGAGGGCAAGGGAGCGCTGGTCGCCGGCGGTGCGTCGGGCCTCGGCGAGGCGACCGCGCGGGCGCTGCACGCGGCGGGCGCCCAGGTGACGATCGCCGATCTCAACGCCGAGAAGGGCGAGGCGCTGGCGAGCGAGCTGGGCGAGCGAGCGAGCTTCATGGCGGCCGACGTGACCGACGAGGAGGCGCTGGCCGCGGCGGTCGAGCGCGCCGCGGCGGCGGGCGAGGACGGACTGCGGGTCTCCGTCTGCTGCGCCGGGATCGGCTGGGCCGAGCGCGTCGCCCACAAGGGCGGCCCGCACAACCTCGAATTCTTCTCCAACGTGGTCAAGGTCAACCTGATCGGGACGTTCAACGCGCTGCGGCTCGCGGCGGCGTCGATGAGCGCGAACGAGCCCGACGAGGAGGGCGAGCGCGGCGTCTGCGTCAACACGGCCTCGATCGCCGCCTTCGACGGGCAGATCGGGCAGATCGCCTACGCGGCCTCGAAGGGCGGCATCGTCGGCATGACCCTGCCGGCGGCGCGCGACATGGCCTCCCGCGGCGTGCGCGTGGTGACGATCGCGCCCGGACTCTTCGACACGCCGCTGCTCGCGGCGCTGCCCGAGGAGGCGCGCGAGGCGCTCGGCGCCGGCATCCCCTTCCCCTCGCGCCTCGGCCGCCCGGCCGAATACGCGCAGCTGGTCGAGCAGATCGTCGCCAACCCGATGCTCAACGGCGAGACGATCCGCCTCGACGGCGCCCTGCGCATGCCGCCTAAGTGATCAACTCGTGCCGGTTGCCTCGGGGTCGCGCCAGACCTTCTTGCGCCAGGGTGGGCTGACGGCGAAGCGGTAGGCGTCGCCTTCGGCCGCGGCGACCGGCTCCAGCGGGACGAGGTGGACGCGGCGGCCCGGCACGATGCGGTCGACGTTGCCGAGAAAGCCGCTGGCGTTGCCGGCGTGGCTGCCGCCGGACACGAGCAGCAGACGCGTCTCGGGTCCCCAGCCGCCGTGCGGGCGGACGCCGACGGCTTCGGCGGCTTCGCGCAGGGCGTCCGAGCCGACGTCCGAGCCCGCGTTGGCGACGCTCTGGGCGTAGTTGTAGCCATGGTGCGAGGAGGCGCGCTCGTCGACCCTGCCGTCCGGGCCGATGCGGATGCCAACCGATTCCCAATCGTCGTGGTGATAGCCCTCGTCCTCGGCGATCGGCACGCCGCGCAGGGTGGCCGAATCCGCGTAGTAGAGCCAGTACTGTAAATGTCAATAGGGACAAACAAGTCTTTCCCCGTCCGATCGACCTATTTCGCGCGTACTCGGGGCTAGAAGAAAATCGAGTGATCACGCACTGGGTGCGGCCTCATGTCTTCGGCCCGCAGAGATATCGGACCATTGATCCCCAGTTCGTCAATCAGAAGATCACGCCGGTAGTAGCCACTGGAGATACGGCGCTCGACTGCGGCCTCCACGATCGCTGGGTCGAAGATCCTCCCTGGACTACCGCCTTGGCTCCCCGTGAGTTCCGCCTCGACGGACAGAAGCCTCTTGCCGTCGGTGACCATAAGCCGCCATTTGCGACCGTCGAGGCCCGGGTCGCCAGTCTCTCGGTCGAACACGGCAATCACGTCGCCCGGAACATCGTCCCGCTGGAACTTGGCGAGCGCCGCCTCAGCTATCTGAAGGCTCATAAGAGGCAGAGTAAGGCCCCGACATGACGGATCGCTCTTGGCTTCGGGGCTCTTGGGAACCGCTTCGGATGCGCGCCCTTGGTGATCGTTCCGGACGTTGAGACGATGCCGCCCTAACCAGGCAAGTCCGTGACTGGCTCTTGATCGGGTATGTCTTGGACATATGCAACCTGATCGGGATTGACGAAAATTGGTCCCTCGTCCGTTTCGACTTCCATCCATCCCGGCGGCAGCGTCGAGCCACGGGCAGACCGAATCGCTTCTCCTCGTTTCGGTCGGTTCAGCGTCACCGTCAGACCCTCCGCATTGGTGGTCGCGACACGGACACGATGCCCGCCACTGAAGACCATCTCCGTTGCCATATTCCACAGGGTAGCGTGCCCTGCCACCTGTGCTCCAGGGGCTAGGCAGCCTGCGCGTCGCCATCTTGGCGACTCGCCTTACCGGCCTTGCTTCGATATCCGGTTGGTGAGTGACCAAGTGCCTTAATTGCTTCCACCGCGCGCCCATCGGCTTGGCGCTTGGTACGCCCATGGGCAGTTACGAGAGCCCGATTCTCGTGGTCAAGTACCGTGGCGCTCCAGCGCCTCTCTGGCGCAGCGTCATCGCGGCGCACCAGGACCGTCAGGTGTCCTACGTCTCCCCAAGCATCCCTGATCAGGGCGTCAACCTGGACTTCATCGAACCACTCCAGAGCCTTTTTGTCTGGGTGCTTCGATAGCTTGCACCAGCCGTGATTTGCTCGGCCCACGCGGGCCTCCTTTCGATTTCTCTCAGCGCGCCACGCGGCTCGCTACCACAGAGCATAGAGCTAAGGGTTTCCGATGCATTGACGCTTCAACGCCTCTATTACGCCTTCACAAGTTCAACAACCAGGAAAGCCGAACGCCGCAGCTCTCTTCAGTTCAGGCGTGTTTCTGGCTGGTCGGCTTCGTCACGCAGACGCTCAAGACGCTCAGGAGCCTCATCGAAAATCTCTTCTAGCTCCGAGTGGAGATCCACCAGAAGCTGTCTATGCTTCTCATCGAGCAAGGCAACGTCTTCGCATCGTTGATCCAGTACCCCTTGAGCCACATCGACCTTGCTTAGCTTGATTTTTCGATCCAAACTCTGTTCCTGCTTCTCACACCACTTTTTCACTGCCGCGCTACGCCCGCTCTCAGGGAGTTTGCTCGCTGGATACTCAAGCTTGTGCCAAGTATCAAGCTCGCGATTTACGGCATTCAGGTAAACAGTCTTGTCGAGTAAGTCCTCGATGGCTAATCCGCTACGTTTGCCGCCGAGGAACCGGATCTGCTCGTCCATGATGCCATTTTCGGTTAGCTGCTTAACGTGGTCTTCACCACCTTCATCGCCATCCGCGAGAAACGCGATGCGCGATGCGATCAAGTCGAGATCACGTATCTGTTCGGGGTCTGCCTCAGCAAAACTTGGCGCTGCCTGGTAGTTCAGACGGCTCTCGCCGGTGGCTTCTCGAATCAATGAGGGTAATAGCAAGGCGTCGCTCATACCCTCGGTGACAACAGCTTTCTGCGTCGCAGCAAAGGCCAGCGCGCCTGCGCCCATTGCCAAGAGTAGTGGAGAATAGCCGCGCCCCTCGGTCCAGAACTTGTTGATTACGTGTGAATGGTCACCCTGGCCCTTCCTACCATTCCGGCAAACGCTGTCTGGCACGATTGCCCGAATACCGAGTCCAAGGTCGCGAGGCAGGCATCCAGCTGAGTGCGTCGTATAGATAATTTTGGCAGCGACCTCTTGTTCCTCGAACACCCCGACGATGTCTGCTTGGGCGTCGTAGTGAAGGTGGGTCTCGGCCTCGTCTATCAACACGATTGGCTTGACGGCATCAGCCTCACTTGCAATGAACGCACGTAGGGCGATGAACTGACGCAATCCATCACTGTGTTCCTCGAAATCGATGTAGTCGTCCTCTTGCATAGAAAGAAGGACGGTCAAGGTGGACCCATCAAGATCAATACCTACGGTAATTTTGCTTTGTTCCCAAACCACCGCTGCTCGCCTTTCAAGGGCGCCATTGACTCTTTCCAGATACGCCTTCTTTCGGCCCTTGTCGCCAGACTGCACTACTTTTTCTGCCTTTACCCAACTCGTTTCGCCAAGATCCAGAAAATTGTGAATTGCGGCACCCTTGGGGTCTGGCTCGTCAGTCAACACATACTCACTTGCCAGTTCTCTGGCAAGGTCATTGAATTTGACGAAACCCGGCACGCAGTCTTCCAGCTCTCTAGCTGCCCGGTGTCGCGGATGATCTAGTTCCTCGTACTGGATGAGGGCGTGGAGATCTGCCTCAAGCTTGGCGTACTTTTTAGGTAGCGCAGGCCACGCTTGACGGCCATTCGCGTCAGCTGATTCTTTCTCGTCGCCATCATCTGCCTTGGCTTCCGCCTGCTGCTCACGAACAATCGTGACCAAGCGCTCACGCAGGCTTTGAAACGCGCTGACTCGGTCGTTTAGGTTCTCCTGTTCGAGCGAGGCAGAGTCAATAGCGTCGTCCAGCAGATCCTCTGCCCAATTCTCTGGCGTCGGATCAAGTTCTGACTCGACTGCGGCCACGCCCTCCAGCCAGTTGCTGTTCTTCAATTCCTCAAGCGTCGCAAGGACCCCCTGGCGCTGGCTGAGGTCGCGCTTTGGAGTCGGTTGAGGGATAAATGTCCGAGGCTCGCCATACTCCTTTCTCACCAGCAGTTGGCGGACCGCTGATGCCTCGGGGATGTCAGCGAGCAACGACAGCTCTTCTTGAGCTAAAACGAAGCGCGCCTCCACGATGGGGTATTGCGCCTCTCCATCGGGCTTTCTGGTTCGCTCTGAGTTCTCGAATCCGTCGTCGTGATTGAGATGCAATAGGGAATCGAGAAAGGAAGACTTTCCGGCGGCGTTTGGCCCGACAATGCACACAGGATCGGTGTCTAGCTTGACCTCGCAGTCTCTGGCGAGTCGGCGGTAGCCAGATACTTTTGCCTTGATCAGTCGCATGCCGCGTACTTAATCATCCCGTCAGTGTTGCGTGCCACGAAGCGGACTTTGCTTCTATGAGTTTGCTCCCAAAGTTCCCTCTAGTCTCTCCGCCGATTTCGCCAGTGTCGAGACCGGCACGCCGAGCGCCGCTGCGATCCCGCGCACCGTCACCCAGGACGGGTTCCCTTCGCCGCGCTCGATCAGCGAGAGCATGTTCGGAGTGATCCCAGCGGTCTGCGCCAACTTCTCCTGGCTGTCGCCTCGCTTGCCGCGAAGCGCACGGATCGCTTCGCCGAGAGCAAGCTGAGCTTGCGGGTCTTGGGGAGTTCGAGGCATCACAATAGATTTGGGAAAGCTGCTACGCTGTCGCCTTAAACATAAGTGGGGCCGCGTGCTGACGACACCGGCCCCGTGGCGACGGGTCAAGAAGAATTCGCCCCGTCGCAGCGGAGACGGTATCGGCATATCGGCCCCAGGAAGCGGCGACCCGACGTGCATGAACACGACGGGCCGCCTGAGACACAAGGAGGCAAAGCTCCCCATGTCCTGCGACAACCCTACGGATCGCGGGTTTCCCGATCCTTCAACCCCGGGAGACACCGACCGCAAGGTCGAGTGGACCATCCTGGGCTATCTGCTCGATTCGGACCCCGACCGCTTCACGATCCCCCAGGTCTCCCGCACGATGAACGCGGGAGAGACCGGCTTCGACAGCGAGGATGCCGTCGAGCGGGCGATCCGCCAGCTGGTCGGCGCGGGCCTGCTGCATTGCAGCGACGGCTTCGTCCTGCCGACCGAGGCGGCCCTCTACTTCTGGCAACTGGAGGAATAGCGATGGGGGAGGCAAAGATCGTCGCCAAACGCTTCGGCGCAAACCTGCGCCGCCTGCGAGAGCAGGCCGACCTGAGCCAGGAAGAAATGGGCTTCCGCTCCGGCCTTCACCGAACCGAGATCGGCGTCTTGGAGCGCGGCGAACGCTTGCCGCGCATCGACACGATGCTCAAGCTCGGGGCCGCTCTCGGCGTCATGTTCACCTGCCCGCTGTTGGCGGGCCTTGAGTGGACGCCGGGGAGCGTGCAGCGTGGATCATTCTCGGCTGACGCTGGCGGGGAGGACACGGCGTAGACCGAGCGCAACGCCGACCTACCTGCATCGAAGCGCCCCGAGAGACGGCCGTCAAGGGCGCTGCGCGCCCGACCTCCGCAGGAGGTTGACTGCCGTCTCTCGGGACGCTATTTCTGCGAGTAGGTCGGCGGGGCAGGGGGTCTCGGAGGCCCTGACCGGGGTGGAAATACCTATGGAACGGCGATCCACCCCCGCGCCGCTTGCCAGAGCGGAATGAGCAGCATCCCGGTTGCCGACCACACCCACACACCATGAGAGAAACATGAGGTGGTGTGCGGCTGTGGTCGGCAACCGGGATGCAGGGGGCGGGGGCAAGCGGCGCGGGGGTGGATCTTGGGTCCCAGGGGGATCGGGGGCCGGATGGACACGGTGGGGAGGGGACGGGTGGACGGGGTG
>DATFMX010000111.1:0-2694 GCA_035266685.1 Solirubrobacterales bacterium | reverse complement strand
GGTGGCCGACCGGAAGCGGAGAGCCGACCCTCAGCGTGCTCAGCGTGAATGACGCTGACCGTGGTCTTGGTGCTCAAACTGAGTGTCGCTCAACACATGATCGGGGCGGTCAAGCGGCGAACGGGCGAAGAGTTCGCCTCGGCGGTCTTCCTCGACGCTTCCATCGTCCTGGAGACGGCGAACTCGCCGACCTGGGATTCAGGCGCGGCCGGAAGCGAGACGACTACAAGGACACCTACTACGAGCTGGGGGCGTGACGTAGGTAGATCGCCTCTGCCTGCTTGGCGTAGCGCGCCGGCAGAGCCTCGTGAAGCTCGGCCACGAAGCGATCGGGCTGCTCGGCGCGGCGCGCCGGCAGTGAGTCGAAGAAGCGGTCGATCCCGGCGTTGATCGCCTCGAGCTGCTCGGGGTGGTCGCGCTCAACATCTTCCTGAAGACCGCCGGCAACCTCCTCGACCGAGGCGCGGTGCAGGTGTGCGGCGAGCCGCAGCAGATCCTCGACGGCGAGGTGCTTCTCCCGGCGACCCCAGGGGATCGGCTCCAGTCCAAGCTCCTCGATCCCCCGCGTGATCCCCGCCGGGCTGATGTCGATCAGCTCGGCGGCGCGCGAGAGGGTCGGCAGCGCTCGGACGTAGCTGCTGCTGGTGACGTCAATGGTTGCCATGGTCTGCACAGTGTAGCGAAAGGATTGAAAGAAATGAAAGTGACGCCGTGAGGCACGCTGGCGCCTGCCCGGACAGGGGTTGCAAATGGCAGCACACCTTCATCTCCCCCCAGAGCGCCGGGGTGCTCGGTGAGGCTCCCCCGCCTCGGCGAGCGCCCCGGCCACAGCGCCACGACGGCGCACTTTCAGGCCGTCTATCCCTTCCTGGGCGAGGGCAGCCTCGGCGCTCCCGGCGTCTACGTCGGCCGCGACGCCTACGGCGGCGCCTGGCTGTACGACCCGTGGGCGCTTTATGAGCGTTCGGCGCTGGCCGGGCCGAACATGGTCGTGGTCGGCCAGATTGGCTTCGCCAAGTCCTCCCTGATAAAGACCTACATCTACCGCCAGCGGGTCTTCGGCCGCGTCGCCTGGGTGATCGACCCGAAGTCCGAGTACGCGCCGCTGGCCGAGGCGATGGGCGGCGCGGTGATCGCGCTGCGCCCCGGCGGCGAGGTCAGGCTCAACCCGCTGAGCTCGCGCGGCGGCGCGAGGGGCAGCTGAGCCTCCTGCGCTCGGTCACCGGCGCGGCGCTTCGCCGCGAGTTGGGCCCCGAGGAGGACGCCGGCCTGCGTGTGGCGCTCGACGCCGTCAACGAGCGTAGCCGCGACGGCGAGCCGACCCTGCCCGAGATCGTCGCGGCGCTGCTCTCCCCCCAGGAGGAGATGGCGGAGGAGTTGCGCACCGATGTAGGGGCGCTGGCCGAGGCGACCCGCCAAGCGGCGCTCGGCCTGCAGCGCCTCTGCGAGGGCGACCTGCGCGGCATGTTCGACGGCCCGACGACGGCGGGCCTCGATCTCGAGGCGCCGCTCGTCGTGATCGACCTCTCCGCGGTCGGGGACTCGGCGGCGCTAGGCATCCTGATGACCTGCGCAGCGGCCTGGCAGCAGGCGGCGGTCGCCGAGCGCCGGCGAGAGGCCGAGCGCGAGGGCCGAGCGGCGCCGAAGGTGATCTCGGTGCTCGACGAGGGCTGGCGGGTCGCCAGCCACGTCGGCGTCGCCGAGTGGCTGCAGCGCTCCTTCAAGCTCTCGCGCGCCCTCGGCACCCAGAACGTGATCGTCTTGCACCGGCTCTCGGACCTGACCGCGGCCGGGGACGCCGGCTCGCGCCAGGCACAGCTGGCCGAGGGCCTGCTCGCCGACGCCGAGACGCGGGTGATCTACTCCCAGCCGCCCGATCAGATCGAAGGGCTGCGCCATCTGCTGGGGCTGACCCGCACCGAGCTTGAGATCGTGCCTACCCTGCGCCGCGGCGAGGCGCTGTGGCTGGTCGGGCGGCGCTCCTTCCTCGTCCAGCACCGCCTCTCGGCGACCGAGCGGGTGCTGGTCGACACCGACGCGCGCATGGTCGATCGGCGCGACCTCGCGGAGGAGGCCACCTCGTGAAAGGCAACGGGCCGAGCGGCGGCTGGGCGCTGTGGCCGCTCGCGATCCTCGTAGCGTTCCTGCTCGGCCTCCTCTGGCTAACCGGCGCGCTTTCGGCGGCGATCTTCGGCGAGGGCTGGACGACGGTGCGAACGAGCGAGCTGGTCCGCACCGCGCTGAGCCTGCCCTCGCATCTCGGTGAGCCGCGCCAGGCATGGCCGGCGGACAACCGCGAGGCGCTGCCCGGGGCGTTCGGCTTCTACGCCGTGATGGGCGCCCTGCTCGCCGCCGCGTGCGGGGCAGGGTTGCTGGCCACCCGCCTGCAGGCCGCGATCGGCGAGGGCGCTCTTTTCGCGCGGCGCTCGCACGAGCCCGCGAGCGCCCGCTGGGCAAACGGACGCGACCTGCGGGCGCTCCGGGTCGACGGACCCGCCAAGGGGCGGCTGATCCTCGGCCGTCAAGGCCGACGGCTGCTCGCCGCCGAGGAGCGCCAGTCGGTGATCGTGCTCGCCCCCGCCCAGAGCGGCAAGACGACCGGACTGGCGATCCCCTCGCTGCTCGAGTGGGAGGGCCCCGCACTCGTCACCTCGGTCAAGTCCGATCTGCTCACTGCAACCCTGAAGGGCCGCG
>DATFMX010000110.1:0-3843 GCA_035266685.1 Solirubrobacterales bacterium | reverse complement strand
CGAGGAGGAGGATGTGCCGCAGATCGCGCCCAGCCGCGGCACCCACGTGCTGCTCGACCGGGCCGACATCTCGACCGGTTCGGCGGCCTGCATCGTCCCCGCGGGCGAGGACCGCCACATCTTCGCCCTGCCCTGGTACGGCCGCACCCTGGTCGGCACGACCGACAACGACTTCGACGGCGACATCGACCACCCGCACCCGGGCGCCGCCGACGTCGAGTACCTGCTCGACGCGGTCAACGCCTTCTTCGGCACCGCCGTGGGGGAGGCCGACCTGGTCGGCGCCTACGCCGGGGTCCGGCCGCTGATCTCGACCGGCGATCCGAAGAAGTCGGTCGACATCTCGCGCAAAGCCGAGCTCTATGAGACCTCGTCGGGGATGCTGACGATCACCGGCGGCAAGCTGACGACCTGGCGGCGGATGGCCAAGCAGACGGTCGACCGACTGGTCGAGCGCGAGGGCCGCGAGGCGCCCTGCCACACGGCCGAGATCCCGCTGGGGATGGAGGCGCGGCCCGAGGACCTCGAGGCGCCGCAGGGCGTGGGGGAAGAGGCGCTGGCGCAGCTGGCCTTCCGCTACGGCCACGCCGCGCGCAACGTCCTCCGCCTCGTCGCCGAGGACCCGAAGCTGGCCGAGCCGATCGTCCCCGGCCAGCCCGACCTGCTCGCCGAGGCGGTGATCGCGGCGCGGCTCGAGCAGGCACGCTGCGTCGCCGATGTGCTGCTGCGCCGCACCCGGCTCGGCCTGCTCGCGGCGCCGCAGTTGCGCGACGCTGACGCGGCGCGGCCCGTCGCCGCGGTACTCGGCGAGGAGCTCGGCTGGTCGCGCCGCCGGGTCAAGCGCGAGGCAGAGGCCTGGCCCGCGGCGCTCGCGGAGGCCGGCGCCGACCCCGCCGGGGCGCGCGTCTAGGCCCTTCAATAGTCTGCCGCGCGATGAACAAATCTCAACTGGAGTCCAAGCACATCGCCGAGCTGCACGAGTTGGCCGCCGAGGCCGGCGTCGAGCGCTACCGCATGCTCACCCGCGCCGAGCTGATCGAGAAGCTCGCGGGTGGCAACGGCAAACCGCAGTCGAAGCCGAAAGGCGAGCGCCGCGGCGGCGGTGGCGGCGGCGAGTCCGGCCGTCGCCGTAAACGCGAGCGCAAACCGCGCGAGCCGAAACGGGAGGCGAAGAAGCAGCCCGAGCCGCAGGCTGCCGAGTCCAAGCCCGACGCCGAGTCCAAGCCCGACGCCGAGTCCAAGCCCGCCGCGCCCAAGCCGGAAGGGGAGCGCCCGAAGCGCAAACGGCGCCGTCGTCGCTGGGGCCGGCGCCGCAAGCAGGGCGGCATCCGCGAGCACGCCGATCGCTGGGTGGAGGCCTGGAACGCGCGCGACCTCGACGAGATCGCCGCCTGCTACTCGGAGAACGTCGAGTTCGTGCTGCCGGCGCTGGTCGGCGACTCCGATGAGCGCAGGATCGGCGGACGCGAGGCGCTGCGCGAGCATTTCCGCCACGGGCTCGAGCTCGCTCCCAACCTGACCGTCAGCGAGGAATCGCTGCTCGTCGGTCCGAGCGGCTTCGCGATCCTCTACCGGCGCGAGGACGGCCACCGCGCGATCGAGACGGTCGAGCTAGACGACGCCGGCCTCGCCGCCCGCGTTCGGGTCTTCTACGAGCGCGAGCAGCCCGACGGCTAACGCCGGTAGGCGATGCGGCGCCAGCTCGGCTCTTTGGAGAGCTCGATCGGCTCGTTGCTGCGGTCCGGCTGCACGTAGCCGAAGGTCTGGGTGCCGCCGTCGAAGACGACGTCGAGCTCACCCTCCTTGACCCGCTGGTCGAGCCAGGCGCCGCGGAAGACGAGCCGGCGCAGCCAGTGGACGAGGCTGCGGTTGGAGGGACCGACCAGGTCCTCCCAGTTGCCGTTGATGTGTTCGCCGAGCTGCGAGCTGGGCTCGCTGATCTCGCCGTTGACGGCGAGGTCGAGCAGATCGTCGAGCTCCTCGCGGCTCAGTCCCTGCTGGACGAAGCCGAGTTTGACCGCGGCCTGCTCTACGCGCTGGCCGAAGTCCTCCTCGTTGAAGGCGAAGCGGAGCTCGCCGTACTCGAGCACGTAGTCGGAGCCCGACTCGTAATTTCCTCTGCGGGTCGTCTTCTTGTTCATTTGAGTTGAAGCCAATCCACCGACGCAGCCCAGCGTCGGCAGGTGCTGGATCATGCCTGTCATCGTAGTCGCGTGCCTGCTGGGAGCAGGTGCTGAACGAGGTTTTGCGCCCGCCGGATCAACCGATGCCGATGATCGACCTGCACTGCCACATCCTTCCCGGAGTCGACGACGGGGCGTTCGACATCCGCGACAGCGCCGGACTGGCGCGGCAGGCGGCAAACGACGGGATCGAGGCGATCTGCGCGACGCCGCACATCCGCCACGACCACGACGTGCGGATCGGCGAGATCGCCGAGCGGGTCGAGGCGGTGAATCGCCACCTGCGCGACGACGGGATTCCGCTCGCCGTGCTCACTGGCGGCGAGGTGGCGGAGACGGCGGTCGAGGCGCTGAGCGAGGAGGAGCTGGCGCGCGTCTCGCTGGGCGCGGGGCGCTGGATCCTGCTCGAGCCGGCGCCGGGGCCGCTCAGCGAGAGCCTCGAGCGCCGCGTCGACCAGCTGGCCGAGCGCGGCCACCGGGCGCTGATCGCCCACCCCGAGCGCCACATCTCCGACGACATGTACGAGCGGATCGGTCGGCTGGTAGAGCTCGGCGCGCTGGTTCAGGCGACCGCCGACTTCTTCCTGCGCGAGCGGATGGCGGCGGGGATGCTGGCGCTGGCCGAGGCCGGGCTCGTCCACGTGCTCAGCAGCGACGCCCACTCCTCGCACGGCGGCCGTCCGGCGAAGCTGGCGGCAGCCTTCGAGCGCCTCGCCACGGTCGAGCCGGCCGCCTCGCACATCGCGTGGACGCGGGACGTAGCCCCCCGAGCCATAGTCGAGGGTGCTGACCTAGCGGTCCCCTTTGCCCCGGGGTCGTGACGTCTCACTCTGGCCGCGGTAGAGGTTTGATTCGCATAGCGGTTCAAAGCTCGACCGCGCTCAGGGGACGGGCCGCAGCTCGACCCGGCGGGCGAGGTCCTCGACCACGGCGCGGTCGGCGTTGCCGAGGCCGTGGCGGAGGAAGTTGGCGGCGCCGGCGGCGGCGCCGGTCCGCAGCGTCTGCTCCCAATCGAGGCCGGCGGCCATGCAGGCGGCGAGGCCGCCCATCATCGAGTCGCCGCAGCCCTCGCGGGCGCCGCGCGCGAAGCGCGGCGGGATCAGCTCCCAGGCCTCCTCGCCGCGCAGCACCAGCGCCGGCTCCTCGGCGCGGGTGACGATCGCCGCCCCGGCGCCCGCCTCGAGCAGCCGCTCGAGCGCCGCCCGCGTGCGGGCGGGCGTGTCGACCGGCCCTTCGACGTACCCGGCCAGCTCCCAGTCGTTGATCTTGACCAGGTCGGGACCGCCCTCCAGGGCGCTGTCGAGCCGCGGCGGCGAGAGGTCGACGACGACCGGCGTGCCGTTCGCCTTCACATCGGCGACCAGGTCGCCGTAGATCTCCAGCGGCAGCGCCTCGGACGGGTAGGGACCGCAGAGCGCCAGCACGCCGGCGTCGAGCGCCGCCGCGCAGGCGGCGGAGAAGAGGCTGTCGACCTCGTGGCGGGAGGGGGGCATGCTGGCGCTCTGGGCGACCGGCACGCGCTCGCCGCCGCGGCGGTCGTGGATGTAGGCGCCGCTGGCGACGCCGGTCTCGATCAGCCGCAGGCCGATCGGCATCTGCTCGAGCAGCGGTCGCAGCGCCGTACCGCACTCGCCGCCGATGAAGCCGCAGAGGGACGCCT
>DATFMX010000109.1:0-4172 GCA_035266685.1 Solirubrobacterales bacterium | reverse complement strand
CACCGGCCGAGCATCCTCTTCCTCGACGAGCCGACGACCGGGCTCGACATCCAGAGCCGCACCGCGCTGTGGGACGAGGTCACCGGGCTCGCCAAGGAGGGCGTCACGGTCTTCCTCACCACGCAGTACCTGGAGGAGGCGGACGCGCTCGCCGACCGGGTCGGGATCATCGACCACGGCAAGATCGTCGCCGAGGGGACGCCGGCGGAGCTGAAGGCGGAGATCGGCCGGCCGACGGTCGAGGCGGTGCCGCGCGACCCGGCCGACCAGGCTGGCGCCGCGGAGGCGCTGCGGCCGTTCGGCGAGCGCTGCGACCCGACCCGTCGCGGCGGCCTCTCGGTGCGGCTGGACGGCGGCGAGTCGCAGCTCGCCGACGTCGTCCGGGCGCTCGACGCGGCCGGGATCGCGGTCGAGCAGCTGCAACTTCACCAGCCCTCGCTCGACGACGTCTTCCTCGCCAAGACCGGGCGCTCGCTCGAGGGAGCCGGCGACCCGCCGGAGAGCGGCGAGCCCGGCAGCGAGGAAATGGAGGCGGTCGGAGCCCCGTGAGCGGCCGGCTGCGCAACCAGGTCGGGCAGCTCGCGCGGCGCTCCGTGCTGCGCACGCTGCGCCAGCCGGGCCAGATCGTGCCGGCGCTGATCTTCCCGCTCTTCCTGCTCGCGGTTAACTCGGGTGGGCTGAAAGACGCGACCAACCTGCCCGGCTTCCCGACCGACTCCTACCTCACCTTCGCCCTCGCGGTCCCCTTCATGCAGGGGGCGCTGTTCTCGGTGATGAACGCCGGCACCGACCTCGCGCGCGACATCGAGACCGGCTTCCTCAACCGGCTGGCGCTGACCCCGCTGCGCGGCGCGGCGCTGCTCAGCGGGCTGCTCGCGGGGGCGATCGTGCTCGGTCTCGTGCAGGCGGTGACCTACCTCGCGGTCGGCCTGATCGCCGGCGCCGACCTCGCCGCGGGCGCCGGCGGCGCGCTGGTCATCGTCCTGCTCGCCGTCAGCACGACCGTCGCCTTCGGCACGCTGGGGCTCTTCGCCGCCCTGCGGACCGGCAACGGCGAGGCGGTGCAGAGCCTCTTCCCGGTCTTCTTCGTCTTCCTCTTCATCTCCTCGATGGCGCTGCCGCTCGACCTGATCCAGACCCAGTGGTTCCACGACATCGCCAGCGCCAACCCGGTCTCCTACCTGCTGCAGGCCTACCGCTCGCTGCTGATCGAAGGCTGGAACCTGGGCGATCTGGCGCTCGGCTTCGCGATCGCCGCGACGATCGGCGCGATCGGCATGTGGGCGGCGGCGGGCGCCCTGAAGACGCGGCTGGTGCGCACGTGACCCGGCAGATCGCCGGCGCAGTCGCCTGGCGCAGCGTCCGCATCTTCATCGGCAACCCGCAGTTCATCGTGCCCGCGATCGTCTTCCCGCTGTTCTTCTTCATCGCCTTCGCCGGCGGCCTATCGGCGATCGCCGACGCGCCCGGCTTCGACTTCCCGGCCGGCTACACCGCCTTCCAGTTCGTCTTCGTGCTGCTCCAGTCGGCGGCCTTCGGCGGCGTCTTCACCGGCTTCGGCATCGCCCGCGACTTCGAGAGCGGCTTCGCCCGCCGCTACCTGCTGGCGGCGCGCGACCGGCGCGGGATCGTGCTCGGCTACGCGCTGGCGGCGCTGCTGCGGGCGCTGCTCACCTGGACGGTGCTGACCGTCGTCGCGCTCGTCGCCGGGATGCAGGTGGGCGGCGGCGGGGTCGAACTGTTCGGCCTCTACGGGCTGGCGGTGCTGGTCAACCTGACGGCGACGATGTGGGCGGCGGGCGTGGCGATGCGGGTGCGCTCGATCCAGGGCGGCCCGCTGATGCAGTTCCCGGTCTTCCTGATCCTCTTCCTCGCCCCGGTCTACGTGCCGCTCTCGCTGCTCAGCGGCTGGATCCACGCGGTCGCCTCGGTCAACCCGGTGACCGCGCTGCTCGAGGCCGGCCGCGGCTTCATCTCCGGCGAACCGGTCGTCGTCGCCCTCGCCTTCTCGATCGCCATCGCCCTCCCGCTCCTCTTCGCCCTCTGGGCCCGCAGCGGCCTCAAACGCGCCGAAGCAGCGGGCTGAACCTCAGGCGGAGCCGCGGACTAGGCCGATCAGGTGGCCCTCCGGGTCGGTGAACTGGCCGAGTTCGACGTCCTCCATGATCTTCTCTGGCCCCATCACCCGGGTGCCGCCGAGGCTCTCGGCCTTCTGCAGCGCCGCCTCGACGTCCGGCACGGCGACGTAGAAGGTGACATGGCCCTCGTAGCCGTCCGGGCCGGGCCCGCCGACCCCGCCGCCGATGCTGCCCATGCTCGACGGATTGTCTTCGCCTTTGACCATGCCGTAGTTCATCGGGTTATTCGCATCGACCTTCCAGTCGAAGAGCTCGGCGTAGTAGCTCTGCAGCTTCGCCGCGTCCTTCCCGATCACCTCGAAATGCACAACCGGCTGTCCCATCTCATCCTCCTTTTAGGGACGCGACCTGCATCGAGCCCCAAATAGGGTTCCGATGCAGGTCGCGTCGATTCCAAGTTGCTATCCGACCTCCGAGTAGGCGGGCTCGGGGGCGCCTTGCGGCTCCTCGCCGGGCGCGGCCTCGGCCATCGCGGCCGGGTCGGGCATCGGCACGGAGCGCAGGACGAAGATCGCGATTGCCAGGGCGACGCCGACGAGACCTGCCGCCACCAGGTAGGCGAGGTGGAAGCCCGAGTTGAGCGCCGCGGAGACCGCGGCGCCGCCGTCTTCCAGCGTGCTCGTCCGCTCTGCCGCCAGCGTCGCCAGCACGGCGAGGCCGATCGCGCCGCCGACCTGGGCGCTGGTGTTGACGATGCCCGAGGCGAGACCGGCGTCGCTCGGCGTCGCTCCCGACATCGCCAGCGTCATCAGCGAGGAGAAGGAGATGCCGATCCCGATGCCCATCAGCAGCAGCGGCGGCAGCAGGTCGGGGAGGTACTGGCCGTCGACCGGCGTGCGGGCGAACAGCAGCAGCGCCGCGGCGACCAGCGCCATCCCGGGGATCAACACGTTGCGCGGGCCGAAGCGCATGATCAGCCGCTCGGAGAAGCCGAGCGAGAGGCTGCCCATGACCAACGTCGTCGGCAGGAAGGCGAGCCCGACCTCGAGCGGGTTGTAGCCGAGGATCTGCTGCAGGTAGAGCGCGCCGAGGAAGAAGGTCGAGAACATCCCGGCGACGAGCAGCATCTGTAGCGCGTTGGCGCCGGAGACGTTGCGCGAGCGGAACAGCCGCAGCGGCATCAGCGGGTTGGCGATCCGCGTCTGGCGGATGACGAAGGCCGCCTCCAGGGCCAGCGAGACCGCGCCGAGGACCAGCGTCTGGGTCGAGCCCCAGCCGTTTTCGGAGACCTCGAGGATCGTGTAGACGCCGAGCATCAGGCCGGCGGTGATCAGCGCCCCGCCGAGGATGTCGGCGCCCTCGCCGAAGCCGAGGCCCGGCCGGTCGGCGATCAGCCGCCGCGCCATCGCCGCGGTGGCGACGCCGATCGGCAGGTTGATGAAGAAGATCCAGTGCCAGGCGATCGCCTCGGTCAGCACCCCGCCGACCAGCAGGCCGATCGAGCCGCCGGCCGAGGCGACGAAGGCGTAGACGCCGAGCGCTTTCGCCTGCTCGCGCGGCTCGGGAAACATCGTCACGATCATCCCCAGGATCACCGCCGAGGTGAGCGCGCCGCCGATGCCCTGGACAAAGCGGGCGGCGATCAGCATCTCCTGGGTCTGCGAGAGGCCGCAGAGCAGCGAGGCGATGGTGAAGACCGCGAGACCGGCGAGGAAGATCCGCCGCTGCCCGAGCAGGTCGCCGAGCCGCCCGGCGAGCAGCAGCAGGCCACCGAAGGGCACCAGGTAGGCGTTGACCACCCAGGCCAGGTTGCTCTGCGAGAAGCCGAGGCTGTCCTGGATCGAGGGCAGGGCGACGTTCACGATCGTGACGTCGAGGACGATCATCAGCATCCCCGCGCAGAGGACGTAGAGCGAGAGCCAGCGCTTGCGGTCGGTCACGATTGCGGCACTGTAGCAGGAAGTTCAGAAAAATGACTTGATGGTTGCGATTTTGTATCAATGAGCTAAACTGGCGGGCAATGGGCAGCAAGCGCTCATACGGAGAGGCGTGCCGCTTCGCCTACGCGCTCGACCTGGTCGGCGAGCGCTGGGC
>DATFMX010000108.1:0-2000 GCA_035266685.1 Solirubrobacterales bacterium | reverse complement strand
GTCGACGCGCTCCTGTGACGATTCCGGTCGTCATCGACTGCGACCCGGGACACGACGACGCGATGGCGATCCTCCTCGCGCTCGCCTCGCCGGAGGTAGAGCTGCTCGGCGTCACGACCGTCGCCGGGAACCAGACCCTCGACAAGACGACACGCCACGCGCTCGTCACGCTGGAGATCGGCGGCCGCCCGGACGTCCCGGTCGCAGCAGGGGCGGACAGCCCCCTGCGCCGCGTGCTGCGCATAGCGCCGCACGTGCACGGCGAGACGGGGCTAGCCCGGATCTTTCAGTAAGGGCGTCTGGCCGTTGCGTCGAAGGCTTGTTCGCCTGCGTGAGGCGGGGAAGTGCGCTGGGGTCGCCCGCTCCTTCGCTCTGAGCGCTCGCGCCTGCCTCTCGAAGAGGTAGTCGGGCAGGCCGAGGCCGCCTCCGCTCGCTCGCTTGTTGCGTCCTCTTACGCCGGCAGCGCGCGGAGGCGCTCGAAGGCGCGCAGGAGCTCTCGCCGCCAGGGCCAGGCGCGTGGCAGGTGGAGGACGAGCCGGCGGGCGTGGCGGGTGAGGCGGGCGGCGACGTGCAGCAGCCGGTAACGCAGGCGCTTGGGCTCGCAGCGGGCGAGCTCGGTGTCGGCGAGCAGGAGCCGCTGCGTCCAGCAGAGCAGGTCCTGGCCGATCAGGACGAGCTCGAGCCAGGCGGCGTTCGCCTGGAAGCTGCGGAAGGGGAGGTTGCGAAGACCCGTCTCCTTGCCGCAGCGGATCCGGTCCTCGCAAGCGGCGCGGGCGCGGTGCAGCTGCTCTAGGCGGGCGATCCTCCGCCCCTGCTGATTGGTGAGGAAGACCTGGAAGCGGTAGCCGTCCTCGTCGGTGAAGGAGAGCTGTGCGCCGGGATGCGGGCGCTCGCGGCGGCAGATCGCGCGCGTCCCCGCGGGCCAGCCGGAGAGCTCGAGGGAAAGCTCGGCCACCCAAGCTCCCGCCCGCGGCTCGCCGTCCTGGGCTGCCGCGGGCTGCCAGGCGCGCTCGGGCAAGGCGAGAATCGCCTCGCGCACGGGCTCCGTCAGGTCGAGCCCGACCGAGAAGCGAAGGCCGCGGGAGGCGACCTGATCGAGGAAGGCGTGCGTGGCGCCGGCCCGGTCGCAGCGGACGAGGAGCCCGGGGCCGATCGCCTCCTCGGGCAACTGCGCGAGCGAGTGCTCGAGCAGCTCGATGTGGTCCGAGGCGGTGTTGAAGCCGGCGTTGCCCGGCCGCAGGATCCCGGCCAGCGCCTCCTGGGTCGTCGCCTCGTAGCAGAGCAAGGGATGAAAGCCGAAGCCGCCTTTGTAGGTGCCCGCGGCGCCTTCCTTGTCCGAGTGCGCAGTCAGCAGGGTGCCGTCGAAGTCGAGGATCACCCGCTTCGGCGAGCCCGCCCGCTCCCACACCCGCCGCCGCGCATCGGCACGCGCCGCGCGGATCGCCCGGAGCGGGCGCTCGTCGAGGGCCGCGACTGTGCGCCAGGCGGTCGCGTCGGAGGCAACCTCGCCGAACAGCGTCTGCTGGTCGCGCAGCACGCGCAGATCGGCCAGGCAGTCGCCGCCGTCGGCGAGGGTGAGCGCGAGATCACGCACGATGCGACCCGGGTCGTGCCGCGAGCTCCGCTCACGCAGACCCACGAGCGCCCCCGAAAGACCTGCGGTCAGGCCGACCCGATCGGCGACTCCCGCGACGAGCGCCGTTCCCGCGCGCGAGGTCAAACCCTCCGCGTCCGCAACCACTTGTAGCCTCTCGACAGCGCTGATCGCCTTCACCGACATGGTGATCCTCCTGAGCAGGGGCCTCGGGCCTCGACAACCAGATCGTCCCTGCTCAGGCGGACATCACCCACGCGCTCGAGAGCGCGCCGCGCGCTACTACTGAAAGATCCGGGCTAGCCGTCCAGCATCCGGCGCAGGAGCGTCAGCGCCCCGTCCTTGTCGAGGAACTCGTTGAGGTTGCCGCACTTCGGGCTCTGCACGCAGGAGGGACAGCCGCGCT
>DATFMX010000107.1:0-17849 GCA_035266685.1 Solirubrobacterales bacterium | reverse complement strand
CGCCTGGTGGGGACGTTCGCCGTCGTCGCCTCCTCCTACCTCTTCGACCGCCTCGTCCGCGACCGCTGGGGCGAGGCGGCCCGCTGGGCGACCCTCTGGTTCGCCGCCGGCGTCGTCACCCTCCTGGCCGACGGCCAGCTCACCTTCGCCCTGGGAGTCGCCTTCGCCCTCGCGGCCCTGCGCGCCTTGCAACTCCGTCACACCCCTTGGGCGCTTCTGGCCTCTGCGGCTTGCGCGCTCTCCAGTCCTGTTGCAGCTGTCTCCATGGCCGGCGTCTTGCTCGCCGGCGCCTGGGACCCAACCGTCCACCTCAAACGCCTCTCCCGCGGGTGGCGGCGAGGGCATCCCCTCGCCGACAGGACCCGCGGGCCAGTGACGTGGACGGCCTCTATCGCCCTCGCCCTGACGCTGATTCCCAACCTCGCCTTCCCCGAAGGCGGCCAGTTCCCCTTCGCCTTCTCCTCCTACATGGCGATCCCGCTGTGGTGCGCCGGCGCGCTGATCGTCACCCGCGGCCTCGCCGCCGAGGAGCGCCAGCTTCGCCGCGTCCTGTTTGCCTACCTGCTGGCGGCGACGGTGCTCTGGCTGGCGCCGAACCCGCTCGGCGGCAACGCGGTCCGCCTCGGTGCGCTGTTCGGCGGTCCGGTGCTGGCCGCCGTCGTGCTCGCCCACCGCCCGCGGCTCGGCGCCCTCCCGACCCTCTTCCTCGCGGTCACCCTGGCGGGCGGCCTCTACTGGCAGGTCACGGCGAGCGTCAGCCAGATCGCCCGCTCGGTCGGCGACCCGTCGACGAGCGCCGCCTACTTCGCCCCGGTGTCCGGCTGGCTGCGCTCGCACGGCGCCCGCGCGGTGCGGATCGAGGTGCCGCCGACCGCCAACCACTGGGAGGCCGCCTACCTGGCGCCCGGCTTTGAACTGGCGCGCGGCTGGCTGCGCCAGCTCGACACCACGCGCGACGACATCTTCTACGGCGACGACAAGCAGCTCGGCGAACGCTCCTACCGTGCCTGGCTGCACAACAACGCGATCCTCTACGTCGCCCTGCCCGACGCGCCGCTCGACTACTCCTCGGTCGCCGAGAGCCGGCTGATCCGGCGCGACCCGCCCTACCTCGTGCCGCGCTGGAGCGACCCCCACTGGCGCGTCTACGAAGTGCGCGACCCCGCGCCCCTCGTGCAGCCGCTCGGTGGCGGCGCGGCCACCGTGCGCGAGGTCGGCCACAGCGGCTTCGCCCTCGACGTCAGCCGCCCCGGCAAGTTCCTCGTCCGCGTCGCCTTCACCCCCTACTGGTCGATCGAACGCGGCCACGGCTGCCTGCTGCGCCACGGCGAGTGGACCCTCGCCCGCGCGAGCCGACCCGGCGTCTTCCGCGTAGCCGCCGACTTCTCGCTCGGCAGAGCGTGGAACGCGGTCACCGGCGCCCGCAAGACCTGCTGACCCCTCCCTTCCGAGCGCGGTAGAGGTTCAGGCCTCTATTCGATCCAAACCTCAACCGCACTCAACTCGCTTCCAAAACGCGGTAGAGGTTTGAGCCGCTATGCGAACGAAACCTCTACCGCGCTCGGTTAGAGGGCTAGGGAGAGGGGCTCTTCCAACAGTGCTCGGACCCGCGCGAGGAACTCGGCGGCGGGGGCGCCGTAGAGGATGCGGTGGTCGCAGGCGAGGTCGACCTGCATCAGGTGGGCGGTGGCTATCTCGCCGTCGCGGACGACGGGGCGCTCCTCGATCGCGCCGACGGCGAGGATCGCCGCCTGCGGCGGGTTGATCACGGCGGAGAAGCCGTCGATCCCGTACATCCCCAGGTTGGAGACCGTGAAGGTCGCGCCGGAGAGCTCCGGCGGCGTGATCTGCCCCTCGCGCACCTTCGCCGCCAGCGCTCGCGACTCGGTGGCGATCTGGCGCAGGCCCTTGCGGTCGGCGTCGAAGACGGTGGGGACGACGAGCGCGTCTTTGGCCGCCACGGCGACGCCGACGTTGACCCGCGAGTAGAGCTCGAAGCGCCCGTCGCGGTAGGCCCCGTTGGCGCGCGGATGCTCGCGCAGCGCCAGCGCGCAGGCCTTGACCACCATGTCGTTGAACGAGGGCACCACCGACCCCTCGCTCGCCAGCTCCTTCAGCTTCGCCCGCCCCGAAACCGCCTCGCTCATATCCACCGAAGCGCGCAGATAGAAGTGCGGCGCCGTCGCCTTCGACTCCGCCATCCGCCGCGCCACCGTCGACTGAAGCTTGCTCGGCTCCTCGTAGGAGATCTCCCCCTTGGCCGTCTCGACCGCGGGTCCTGCCGCGGCAGCTGGGGCCGGAGTGGCCGCAGGTTCAAATCCTTTCTCCCCGACAGGTTCAGCTTTCGCCTTCTCGACATCCGCCTTGACGATCCGCCCTCCCGGCCCCGACCCTTGGAGCTTCGTCAAATCGAGCTCGCGTTCCTTTGCGATCCGCCGCGCTAGCGGGGACGCTTTAACCCTGTGCCGATCGCCATCCGCCGGGGCTTCGGGTGCCGCGGTAGGGGGGACCGCCCCTGAGGACGCTTTAGCGACCGCAGGGGGCGGTGGGTCCCCTGCCCCGACAGGACCCGCGGGCTGAGACGCTGCGTCCTTTTCCCCGTCCCTCGCTGACCCATCCGAATCCCCGACCCGTGCAATCGGGATCCCGATAGCCACGGTCTCGCCCTCCTGCACGAGGATCTCGCTAAGCGTCCCGGCGACGTCGCTTTCGTACGCCATGTTCGCCTTGTCGGTCTCGATTTCCACCAGCTCGTCTCCAACCGAGACCTCGTCGCCAACGGCTTTGAGCCACTGCAGCACCGTGCCCTCCTCCATCGAGTCGGACAATCTCGGCATCACCACGTCGGCCATCAGATGCTCCCCTCGAGCGCGGCGAGCGCCGCCTGCACCACGTGCTCCTCATGCGGAATCGCCGCCTGCTCGAGCCGCCGCGCGTAGGGCATCGGCACATCGGCGCCGGTCACCCGCTGGACCGGCGCGTCGAGGTGGTCGAAGGCCTGCTCGGTGATCAGCGTCGCGAGGTTGGCGCCGACGCCGCCGTGCGGCCAGCCCTCCTCGACGATCACCGCGCGGTTCGTCTTGCGCACCGAGGCGAGGATCGTGTCGAGGTCGAGCGGGCGCAGCGTACGCGGGTCGATCACCTCGGCCTCGACGCCGTGCTCGTGCGAGAGCGCCCGCGCCGCCTCCTCGGCGACATGCGCCATCTTCAGCAGGCCGACGATCGTCACGTCGCCGCCCTCGCGCCGCACCGCCGCCTCGCCGAAGCGCAGCGGCTCGGCCTCGCCGTCCTCGGGCACCTCGCCGCGCGTCCCGTAGAGGCTCTCGTGCTCGATGAAGACGACCGGGTTGTCGTCGCGGATCGCCGCCTTCAGCAGCGCCTTGCCGTCGGCCGGCGTCGAGGGGCAGGCGACGAGCAGGCCCGGCACCTGGAGGAAGAGCGCCTCGAAGCTGTGCGAGTGGGTGGGGCCGAGCTGGTGCCCGCCGCCGCCCGGCATCCGCACGACCAGCGGCACCCGCGCCTGGCCGTTGAACATGTAGGGGATCGCGGCGGCGTGGTTGACGATCTGGTCGAGCGCCAGCAGGGCGAAGTTGACGGTCATCAGCTCGACCACCGGCCGCAGCCCGCCGATCGCCGCGCCGACCCCGGCGCCGACGATCGTGTTCTCGGAGATCGGCGTGTCGCGGACGCGCCGCTCGCCGAACTCCTCGAGCAGCCCTTCGGTCACCTTGAAGGCGCCCTGGAAGACGCCGACGTCCTCGCCCATCACGAAGACCGCCTCGTCGCGCCGCATCTCCTCGGCCATCGCGTCGCGCAGCGCCTCGCGCATCCGCAGCGTCGTCACCGCTCCTCGACCTCCGGCGGGCGGTCGGGTTGGCCTCCGTATGCCGCTCCTGCTTCGGCGAGCTCGCGCGCCGCCTGCGGCATCTCCTCCTCCTCGCGCTCTCCCCGGTGCGGCTCGGGGCTGCGCTCGTCGACCGCGTACCAGCCGCCCGCCTCGCCGACGACATAGAGGCTCTCGTAGAGGCTGTCGAGCGCCGGTTCGGGCGACTCGTCGGCCGCCGCGACCGCCGCCGTGACCCGCTGCTCGGCCTTCTCGCGCACCTCCTCGACCTCGCGCTCGCCCAGCACGCCGGCCTCGACGCAGCGCCGCGCGAACGCCTCGATCGGGTCTTTGCGCTGCCACTCCTCGACCTCCTCGCGCTCGCGGTAGACCTCGGGGTCGGCGGCGGAGTGGCCGCGGTAGCGGTAGGTGAACGCCTCGAGCAGGGTCGGCCGCCGCTCCTCGCGCGCCTCGCGGATCCCCTCGGCGACCGCCTCGCGCACGGCGACCACATCCATCCCGTCGATCCGCTCGCCCGGGATCCCGTAGCCCTCGGCCTTCTTCGACAGATCGGTCTGCGCCGAGTGGCGCTCGACCGAGGTCCCCATCCCGTAGAGGTTGTTCTCGACCAGGAAGAAGACGGGAAGCTGCCAGAGCGCCGCCAGGTTCATCGTCTCGCCGAAATTGCCGGTGTTGGAGGCGCCGTCGCCGAACATGCAGACGGTCACCGCGTCTTCGCCCTTGTACTCGGAGGAGAGCGCCAGCCCCGCCGCGATCGGCAGGTTGCCGCCGACGATCCCGTAGCCGCCCATGAAGCGCTTCTCGCGGTCGAAGATGTGCATCGAGCCGCCGCGCCCGCCGCTCGTCCCGCCGACCCGGCCGAACAGCTCCGACATCACCCGCTCGGGGTCGGTGCCGCGGGCGATCGCGTGGCCGTGCGTGCGGTAGGTGCCGATCAGGTAGTCCTCGTCGCGCATCACCGAGGTGGTGCCGACGATCGTCGCCTCCTCGCCGATCGCCAGGTGCAGGAAGCCGCCGGCCTTCGCCCGCTGGTACTGCCGCCCGGCCTCCTCCTCGAAGCGCCGGATCAGGGTCATCCGCGCGAGCAGCTCGTAACAGGTGCCGGCGTCGGGGAGATCAGGCATCGAGGCTCACCTTAGCTAGCGGCCTCGACTGCCTCCTCCAGCCGGTCGTCCCCCCAGAAGACCTGATCGCCGACGGCGATCGAGGGGACGCCGATCACACCGCGCGCGGCGGCCTCGTCGGTTGCCGTCCGCAGCGCGTCCTTGACCGTCTGCGTGCCCGCCGCTTTGCCGACCGCGTTGGGGTGCAGCTCGCAGGCGGCGGCGGCGATCAGCACGTTGTCGTGCTCGCTCAGGTCGCGCCCGGCGGCGAACTGTTGGCGGAAGGCGGCGAGGGCGAAGGAGACGGTGCGGCCGGTCTGCTTGGCGAAGGTCGCCACCCGCATCGCGAAGAGCATGTTGCCCGGCCACGGCTCGGGCCAGGCGAGCGGCGCCAGCCCGTACTCGCGGGCGCGCCGCTCGACCTCGGCGATCCCGTCCTCGCGCCCCGGCCCGTTGCCCCACGAGTCGCGGCCGAAGTGCTGGAACAGCCCGCCGAGCAGGATCGGCTGCCACTCCGGCTGCTCCAACTCGGCGTCGGTGAACAGCCCGCTGACCCGCTCCGCGGTCAGGTAGGCGTAGGGCGACCCGAGGTCGAAGTAGAAGGTCGCCCTAGGCGTGGGTGGCCCAGCCATCGACCGCCCGCGCCGCTTCGAAGATCGCCTCGGAGATCGTCGGGTGGGGGTGGACGATCCGCGCCAGCTCCTGGTAGCCGCCCTCCAGCGCCATCGTCGCCACCAGCTCGGCGATCATGTCGCAGGCCCGGTTGCCGACGATGTGGGCGCCGAGGATCTCGCCGTACTTGGAGTCGACGACGAGCTTGACCATGCCTTCTTTGTCGTCGTAGACGGTGGCGCCGCCGACCCCGCCCAGTTTCAGCTTGCCGACCTTCACATCGTGCCCGGCCTCCTTCGCCGCCGCCTCGGTGAGCCCGACGCTGGCGACCTGCGGGTGGCAGAAGGTGGCGCCGGGGACGAGGTTCTGGTCGACCGGGTGGGTCTCGGCGCCGGCCGAGTGCTCGGCCGCGACGACGCCCTCCTCGGAGGCCTTGTGGGCGAGCGCCTTGGCGTTGACCAGGTCGCCGATCGCGTAGACCTTGGGATTGCTGGTGCGGCCGTACTCGTCGACCTCGACCTTGCCGCGGTCGGTCAGCTTCACGCTCGCCGCCTCGAGCCCGAGCCCCTCGACGTCGGTGGCGCGGCCACCGGCGACGCAGAGGTAGTCGACCTCGGCGCTCTCGCCGCCGTAGGTGAACTTGACCGAGTCGCCGCCCGCCTCGACGTTCTCGACCGGAGCGCCGGTGGAGATCGTGATGTTCTGCTTCTTGAAGGCGCGCTCGACCACCCGCGCCATGTCCTTGTCCTCGGCCGGCAGGATCTGATCGAGCATCTCGATCAGCAGCACCTCGGCGCCGAAGCGGCCGTAGGCGGAGGCGATCTCGCAACCGGAGGCGCCGGCGCCGACGACGGCGATCTTCGCCGGCCGCTCGGGCAGCGACCAGGCGCCCCAGGTGTCGAGCACCCGGTCGCCGAACTCGACGCCGGGGATCGGCAGCGGGGTCGAGCCGGTGGCGAGGATCACGGCGCCGGCCTCGTGGACGTCGTCGCCGACCTTGACGTTGCCGTCGGCGGTCAGCGAGCCCTCACCCTCGATCCAGGTCACCTTGTTTTTGTCCCAGAGCATCTTCACGCCGCTCGAGAGCGATTCGGAGACCGCGGCGCGGCGCTTGCCGAGAGCGTCCCAGTCGAGCTCGACGTCCCTGGCGACGACGCCCAACTCGGCGCTGTCGCGCGCCTGGTCGTAGATCTCCGCCGTGCGCAGGACGGTCTTCGCCGGGATGCAGGCGTAGTTGAGGCAGCGCCCGCCCGGCTTGTCGCGCTCGACCACGGCGGTCTTGCGGCCCAGCTGGGCCGAGCGGATGGCGGCGACGTACCCGCCCGGGCCGCCGCCGATGACGATCGTGTCGAAGGACTCAGCCAAGTCGGTTCAGCCTATAGAAGCGGTGTTCCGGTGCGCCTTTTCCACTTCCTGGGTGGGAAAGGCGCACCGGAAGATCAGTCGCGGTTGGGCATCTGGATCCGGGCCATCGCCTTGACCAGGAAGTAGAAGAACGTTCCGGTGACGGCGAGCAGGCCGAGCGTCGCGGCGAACTGGGCGACGGTCGAGGCCTGCACGGCGAGGCCGAAGACGGCGCTGAAGATGAGGAAGACGAGCAGCAGCTGGAAGCCGAGCACCGCCCAGTAGCGGGCCCGCCACATGCCCCAAGACATCAGCCCCATGAGCAGCGCCGGGGCGAGGACCTGGGTGAAGTGCGGTTTCCCGCCTTCCACCTTCACGCCGGCTACGTAGCCGGCGACGATCGAGAGCGCGATCAGGCCGGCGACAACGGCGCCGATCGTCACCACCACGGGGCGCTCGCCCTCGGCCAGCGGCTCGAGGCTTTCGCGCACCTCCTGGTTGCGCTGCTCGGCGCGCGCGTAGCCCTTCTGCATCCGCTCGCGCGGGGTGGGCGCCTCGGCGTCGCGCCGCTTGCGCTTGCGCGGGGTGGGCTCGGAAGGACTCTCAGCCACCGGGCGCCGCCTCCCCGAGCGGGGCGAGCGCGCCGCGCAGCGCTTCCGCGACCGCGGCCGGGTCCTCGGCGTCGCGGATCGCCCGCACGGCCCCGAGCCGGCGCGCGCCGGCGCCGACCACGCCGGCGGCGTTGCCGGGGTCGATGCCGCCGATCGCGAAGAAGGGGTGCGGCGCGTTCGCCGCGGCGTGCTCGACCAAGCCGAGCCCGACGCCGGGCCGTCCCGCTTTCGTCGGCGTCTCCCAGACCGGGCCGACACTCACATAGTCCACGGGCTGCTCGCCGCTCGCCGCCAGCTGCTCCTCGGAGTGGGTCGAGAGGCCGACGATCGCCTCCGGCCCGAGCAGCTCGCGCGCCTCGGCGGGGGAGGTGTCGTCCTGGCCGACATGGACGCCGTCGGCGCCGCAGGTGCGCGCCAGCCAGGGATCGTCGTTGACGATGAAGAGAGCGCTGTGGGTGTCGCAGAGGCGCCGGAAGGTCTGCGCCGAGCGCTCGATCTCCTCGCGCCCCAGCTGCTTCTCGCGCAGCTGGACGATGTCGACGCCGCCGGTCAGCGCGGCGTGCAGCAGCGCTTCGGGATCGCGACCGCCCGGCAGCGCCTCGCAGACGAGGTAGAGCCGCGCCGTGCGCAGCCGCTCGCGCCGCAATGGGCCGCGTGCCTCGGGTGGAGCCAGGCTCATGGCTCTAAATTGTCCTGCATGGCGCGTTCCGGCACCCCCCCAAACTACGACGCCGTCGTCGTCGGCGGCGGGGTCATCGGCCTGGCCTGCGCCTGGCGCGCCGCGCGGTCGGGCGCCCGCGTGGCGCTGGTCGAGCGCTCGCGGCCCCCGGCGGGCGCGACGCGGGTTGCCGCGGGGATGCTGGCGCCGGTCGGCGAGCTCGCCTTCGGCGAGCCGGAGCTGCTGAAGATGACCCTGGCGGCGGCCGAGCTCTACCCGGAGTTCGTCGCCGAGCTGGAGGCGGCGAGCGGCCTCGCGGCCGGCTACCGCCGCGACGGCGCGCTGCATGTCGCGCTCGACCGCGACGAGGCGGCCGAGCTGCGCCGCGTACACGAGCTGCAGCGCTCGCTCGGGCTCGGCGCCGAGTGGCTGCCACCGCGCCGCTGCCGCGAGCTCGAGCCCGGCCTCACCCCGTCGTTCAACGGCGGCGTCCACGCGCCCGACGAGGGTTCGATCGACCCGCGGGCGCTGACCGCCGCGCTGCTCGCGGCGCTCGCCGGGCAGGAGGGCGTCGAGCTGCGGATTGAGAGCGGGGTGGAGACGGCGCTGATCGACGGCGAACGGATCGCCGGCGTGCGCACCGAGTCGGGCGAGGAGCTGCGCGCCGCGGCGACGGTGCTTGCGACCGGCGCCTGGTCGGGAGGGGCCGAGTGGCTGCCGGAGGCGGCGCGTCCGCCGGTGCGGCCGGTCAAGGGCCAGATCCTCGAGTTGCGCGCGCGCGACGGCGCCGCCCCGTGCAGCCGCATCGTCGCCTCCGAGCGGGTCTACCTGGTGCCGCGCCCGGACGGCCGCCTGATCGTCGGCGCGACGGTCGAGGAGCAGGGCTTCGACACCGCGGTCACGGCGGGCGGCGTGTACGAGCTGCTGCGCGAGGCCTACCGCCTGCTTCCCGACGTCGCCGAGATGGAGCTGGTCGAGGCGGCGGCCGGCCTGCGCCCCGGCACGCCCGACAACCTGCCGCTGGTCGGTCCGTCTCCGGTCGATGGCCTGCTCTGGGCGACCGGCCACTACCGCAACGGCATCCTGCTCGCCCCACTGGCGGCGAACGCCATAGCCGACGCGCTGGCCAAGAACCCCGCGGCGCGGTCGAGCTTTGAACCGCATAGCGACCCAAAGCTCGACCGCGCACCGCGGGGGGAGGCGGTCCGGTGAGGATCGAGCTGAACGGGGAGCCGCGCGAGCTCGCGGCGGGGGCGACGCTCGCCGACGCGGTGCGCGCCAGCGGCGCCGACGAGGGTGCGCGCGGCCTCGCCGTCGCGCTCGACGGCGAGGTCGTGCCGCGCGCCGAGTGGGACTCGACCCAGCTCGCCGAGCGCGCCGGCGTGGAGGTCCTCGCGGCGATCCAGGGCGGCGCGGAGACCTGGGAGCTGGGTGGCCGCCAGTGGTCGTCGCGGCTGATCGCCGGCACCGGCGGCTTCCGCTCGCTGGAGCAGATGGAGGAGGCGCTGTCCGCCGCCGGCACCGAGATCGTCACCGTCGCCCTGCGCCGCGTCGACCCCGACGCGCAGGGCTCCGTCCTCGAGGTGATCGAGAAGCTCGGCCTCTTCGCCCTGCCAAACACCGCCGGCTGCTTCACCGCGCGGGACGCGGTCCGCACGGCGCAGCTCGCGCGTGAGGCCTTCGGCACCGAGTGGATCAAGCTCGAGGTGATCGGCGACGACCGCACCCTCTACCCCGATGCGGTCGAGCTGCTCGACGCCGCCGAGACCCTGGTCGGCGAGGGCTTCACCGTCCTCCCCTACGCCAACGACGACCCGATCCTCGCCCGCCGGCTCGAGGAGGCGGGCTGCGCCGCGGTGATGCCGCTCGGCTCGCCGATCGGCTCCGGTGCCGGCATCCGCAACCCGTACAACATCGCGATCATCACCGAACGGGCCGAGGTCCCGGTGATCCTCGACGCCGGCATCGGCACCGCCTCCGACGCCGCCCTGGCGATGGAGCTCGGCTGCGACGCCGTGCTCGCCGCCAGCTCGATCTTCGGCGCCGCCGACCCGACCGCGATGGCCCGCGCCCTGCGCGGCGCCGTCGAGTCGGGTCACACCGCCCGCCGCGCCGGTCGCATCCCCCGCCGCACCCACGCCGAGGCCTCGACCCCCGGCGAGGGCATCCCCGACCTCTCCTGACGAGCGCGGTAGAGGTTTCAACCGCCATACGGCGCAAACCTCTACCGCGCTCGTGGCCGACGCCCGTCTACCATGCGACATGCGCCCCTGTAGCTCAGTTGGTTAGAGCGGCGGCCTTTTAAGCCGCGCGGCGCGGGTTCGAATCCCGCCGGGGGCATACACCGCTCTCCCTGCGGGGCGGAAACCCGCCTCATGTGGAGTCCAGAAATGCCGAGGCCGCCTTTCGGCGGCCCCGCGCCCTGCTGACGAAACAGCAGGGGGATTGACTTCAGTATACGGATCGATACCGGTTCTCATGCAGGCTCACCATGTCTCGGGCTTGACCAGTCGAGCGCCCTTGGGAGAGACGATCTGATCGGGGAACTGGCACTCCGCAACGTCGTGTGCGGAGGCGGATGAAGCTGGCTTTGGCCGGCAGGGGGTCCGGGGACAGCGCGGCGCTGCGATGTTTGCTGTGCGGCTCTTTCCCGTTCCCGTACAATGTCCGGCATGGAGCCGACGACAACCCCGAAGACCCGCCGGATCGAAGTTCGGCTGAGCGACGAGGAGCGTCAGCTCGATGCTGCGGCCGCCTCGGCGCTCGGTGAGAGCCTGAGCGACTTTTTCCGTCGTGCCGCCCAATCTCGGGCGCAGGAAGTGCTTGCCGATCAGCGCACGATTGCGCTGAACGAGACGGAGGCGACTCGCTTCCTCGAGGCGCTCGAGCGGCCCGACGAGGGAGCGGTTGCGCGTCTCGAAGACCTTCGCCGCCGCGCGTGAGCAGAGGAGACGCGCTCACTGAGCGCTATGACCCGATACGGCACGAGGTGGAGGGCTTCGCCTGTGGCGAAGAGTCGCTCGACCGCTGGCTGCGCCGTTACGCCGGCCAGGGCGAGCGACGCGACGCGACTCGGACTTTTGTGGCAACCGATGAGCGAGGCGCGGTGTGTGGCTACTACACGCTCATAGCCGGCCAGCTTGAGCGCGCTGAGGCAACCGAACCGGTGCGCAAGGGTCTCTCGCGGCACTTCCCGATTCCGGTGGCGATCCTCGCCCGTCTCGCCGTCGACGAGCGCCGCCAGGGACAGGGGCTTGGCGCGTCCCTGCTCAACGATGCCCTCGGGCGCATATGCCGAGCTGCAGAGGAAATCGCCGTTCGAGCGGTGGTCGTTCACGCCATCAACGACGCAGCCGTCGGCTTTTATGAGCGCTTCGGCTTCCGCAGCCTCAGCGAAGCGCCGCGGAGCCTGATGGTCACGCTGGCCGAGCTAAACGAAGCGGGCTACGGGCGATGACCGGGGCCAATCGCGACATCGACCTGCTGCGCCAGCCCTGCGACGTCGAGGAGCAGGACGGGTGGCGGCTGGAGCGGATCCACGACGAGGTCGAGCGCGGCTTCGATGCGCTGCGCGACGTCGAGGAGGGAGTCTCGATCTTCGGCTCGGCTCGCGTCCGCGAGGACCATCGCTGGTACGGGCTGTGCCGCCAGACGGCGGCCTGCCTCGCGGCGGAGGGCTACACCGTGATCACCGGCGGCGGCCCAGGGCTGATGGAGGCGGCGAACCGCGGCGCGGCCGAGGCGGGCGGGGTCTCGGTCGGCCTCAACATCGAGCTGCCGCGCGAGCAGCGCGTCAACCCCTACGTCAACCGGTCGCTCGACTTCCACTACTTCTTCGCCCGCAAGCTGATGTTCGTCCGCTACGCGCGCGCCTTCGTCATCTTCCCCGGCGGCTTCGGCACGATGGACGAGCTGTTCGAGAGCATCACCCTGATCCAGACCGAACGGATCGAGCACTTCCCGACGATCCTCGTCGACAGCGAGCACTGGGCGCCGCTGCTGCGCTGGATCGACGCCGACCTCGACGACTGCGGCCTGATCGACCGCGCCGACATGCGCCTCCTCGTAACTGCCGACACGGTCGAGGAAGTCTGCAATCACGTGCGCCGCGCCAGCGAGCGCCAGCGCCGGCTCGCCTGAGCGAGAATCGGCTCCGGAGTCGCCGCCGCGACTCAACCCTTGCGGTTGGCCATCCGCTCCAGCTGCTTGCCCAGCGCCTTTTCGACTTCGTCGGACATCGTCATTCGGTAGACGGCGACCAGCGCCTGCAGCGAAAGCGGGCGCAGCCGGTCGAGCGCCTCGCGCACCTGCGGCCAGCGATCCTCGGGATAGCCGTCGTCTTCGAACGGCCTCCAGACGTCCGCGAGGAAGAGCTTGACGAACTCGTGCGAGATCGACTTGCAGCGGTCGCGGGCCTTGTCGATCACGACGAGAGCGTGGTCGAACGGCACGCCGGAGGCGACCACGCCCTCGACCGCGTCCAGCAGCGAGGGGAAGGGGGCCTCGAAGCGCTCCTCGTCGACCGGGACCAGCGCGCCGGCCTGCACGGCGCGCTTCAGCCTGTCCTCGACCTCGGGCCCGAACCGCTCGACGAGCTCCTCACGGGTGAACGTGCGCGGCTGCTCTCCGTCGAACCCGTCGACGGAGCGACGGAAGGAGAGGAACTGCTCGGCGGCGCCGACGCTCTGGCTGAGCAGGCGCTCGATCCCCTTGAGGTTGAACCCGTCGGCCTGCAGCTCCTGGATCATCCGCAGCCGTGCCAGGTGGTCCGGCCCGTAGTAGCCGACCCGGTCGCGGACCTCGGGCGCCGGCAGCAGCCCGCGCGCGCGGTGCGAGCGGATGTTGCGCACCGTCATCCCCGTCTGGGCGGCTAGCTCTTCGATCGTCAGGTCGTTCTGAGGAGCGGCCACGGCGGCAACGCTACCATGGGTTGACGAGCCTATATTTGACGTAACGGCATTTGATGTTACGTTGTTTACCGCCATGCCCCCGACGCTCAGCCTCCCTCCAGGCCGCCGGCTGCTCGACGCGTTCGCGGGGCCGCACGGGATCGACGGCTACCTCGAACAGCTCGACCCGTTGCTCGTCACCGGCGAATGCCGGGCGGAAGTGGTCGCGGCTGAGCGAGGGACCGAGGAGAGCGTCACGCTGACGCTGCGGCCAAACCGCGCCTGGGACGGCTTCCAGGCGGGGCAGTTCGTCCGGGTGGCGGTCGAGATCGACGGCGTCCGGCACCAGCGCTGCTACTCCCCCGCCTCGCGCGAGGGGCGCCGGCCGACGCTCGAGATCACGGTCAAGCGCCACCCCGGCGGCCTCGTCTCCAACTTCCTCGCCGATCGGGCCGAGCCCGGGATGGTGCTCGGCCTCTCCCAGGCCGAAGGCGATTTTCGCCTGCCGCGCCCGTTGCCCGGCTCGACCCTCCTGATCGCCGGCGGCAGCGGCATCACGCCCCTGATCGCGATGCTGCGCAGCCTGCTCGCCGAGGGCCGCGAGCGGTCGGTTGCCCTGCTCCACTACGCGCCGGACCCCGCGCGGGCGATCTATCGCGAGGAGCTCGAGCGCCTGGCCGGGGGGAGCCCGAGCTTCCAGCTGCTCCGCTCCTACACCCGCGCGCCGGGGGCCGGCGAGCTCGACGGGCACTTCAGCCCGCGCCATCTTCAGCGGGTCGAGCCGCCCTTCGCCGAGGCCGAGGCCTTCGCCTGCGGGCCGCCGGCCCTGCTCGACGCGGTGCGGGGCGCCTGGGCCGTGGGCCGCGAGCAGCGACTTCACATCGAGAGCTTCGTCCCGCCCGACCTGGCGCCCGCCGGCGAGCCCGGCGAGGGCGCCATCCGCTTCGCCTGCTCGCGGATCGAGGCGCCGAACAGCGGCGCCTCCCTGCTCGAGCAGGCCGAGGCCGCGGGCATTGCCGCGAGCTTCGGCTGCCGGATGGGGATCTGCCACACCTGCACCCGCCGCAAGCTCGCCGGGACCCACCGGAACCTGATCACCGGCGAGACCTCCTCCGAGCCGGACGAGGAGATCCAGCTCTGCGTCTCGGCCGCACTCGGCGACCTCACCCTCGCCCTCTGAGCCCACATCCGAAAGGAACACCGATGACCACTGCCGTCGCTTCCCCGCCCTCGCCGCCGCGATCCACCTCCCCCTTCGCCTCGATGACGCCTGAGCAGATCGAGAGCTTCGGCGAGGAGATCGACGCTATCCGCCATCGTCTCTTGGAGGAGCGCGGCGAGCGCGACGTCAACTACATCCGTGGCGTGATCCGCGCCCAGCGCGGGCTCGAGGCCGGCGGTCGCGCGCTGCTCTGGGCGGGCGTCTTCCCGCCCGCCTGGCTGGCTGGGACCGCTGCCCTCTCGCTGACCAAGATCCTCGACAACATGGAGATCGGCCACAACGTGATGCACGGCCAGTTCGACTGGACGAACGACCCGAAGCTCTCCGGCAGCCGGTTCGAGTGGGACACCGCCTGCCCCGCCGACCAGTGGCGTCACTCGCACAACTACATGCACCACACCCACACCAACATCGTCGGCAAGGACCGCGACATCGGCTACGGCGTCCTGCGCATGTCCGAGGACCAGCCGTGGACTCCCTACTACCTCGGCAACCCGCTCTGGGCGGTGTTGCTGGCGACGTTTTTCCAGTACGGGGTGGCGCTGCACGACCTCGAGGTCGAGCGGCTGTTCGGCGGCGAGGCCGACCTCGCCGAGAAGCGCGTGCTGGCGAGGGGGATCTGGGAGAAGGTGCGGCGCCAGACGCTGAAGGACTACGTTCTCTTCCCGGCTCTCTCGGGACCGCTCTTCGTCTTCCCGCTGGCCGGCAACGCGACCGCCAACCTGGCCCGCAACCTGTGGGCCTTCACGATCATCTTCTGCGGGCACTTCCCGGAGGGGACGCACGAGTTCAGCGAGGAGGAGACCGCGGAGGAGACCCGCGGCCAGTGGTACTACCGCCAGGTGCTCGGCTCCGCCAACCTCAGCGGCGGCCCGCTCTTCCACATCCTCTCCGGCAACCTCAGCTTCCAGATCGAGCACCACCTCTTCCCCGACCTGCCCGCCAATCGCTACGCGGAGGTCTCGGTCGAGGTGCAGGAGGTGTGCGAACGCTACGGCGTCCCCTACAACGTCGGCCCGCTGCACCAGCAGTTCGGCAGCGTGGCGCGAAAGATCTGCCGCCTGGCGCTGCCGGAGCGGCCGGCGGCACTCGGCCCGGCGGGCGTCGTGCTCGATGGCCTCGGCGGTGCGACCCGCAAGCTCGGGAGCACCGTGAAGAGGCTGGCGCGGAAGCTGCCGCTCAATGCCTGAAGTGCCGGTGCTTGGTGAACACCATCGGGATGCTCGCGGCGTCGCAGGCCTCGATCACCTCGGCGTCGCGTTTGGAGCCGCCGGGCTGGATCACGCAGTTGGCGCCGGCGTCGATCGCGGCTTGTGGGCCGTCGGCGAAGGGGAAGAAGGCGTCTGAGGCGACCGCGGAGCCGGCGAGCAGTGCCTCGGCCTGATCGCCCCGCGCGTCGCGGCACTTCTCGACCGCGAGGCGGACCGAGTCGACGCGGCTCATCTGGCCGGCGCCGATGCCGAGCGTCGCGCCGCCCCTGGCGATCACGATCGCGTTCGAGCGCACGTGCCGCACGACCGTCCAGGCGAACAGCATGTCCTGCCACTGCTGCTCGCTCGGCTCGGTCTTCGTCACCGTCTCCATGATCTGCCGCGGCTCCGGGTCGCCGTCGCGGTCCTGGATCAGCAGCCCGCCGCGCACCCGCTTCACATCGCGTTCGGCCGGGTCGGTCTGGCGCCGCTCCTCGTCGCAGAGGATGCGGATCGACTGCTTCTGCTGCAGGACCTCCAGCGCCCCGTCCTCGAAGCCGGGCGCCAGCAGCACCTCGACGAAGTTCTCGTGCAGCGCCTCGGCCAGCGGCACATCGATCGGCCTGTTGATCGCGATCACGCTGCCGTAGGCGGAGACCGGGTCGCAGGCGAGCGCCTTGCGGTAGGCGTCGAGCGCGTCCTCGCCGATCGCCACCCCGCAGGGGTTGTTGTGCTTGACGATCGTGCAGGCGGGCGGCTCGAAGTCCTCGTTCAGCCGCCGCGCCGAGTCGAGGTCGAGCACGTTGTTGAACGAGAGCGCCTTGCCGTGCAGCTTCGCCACGCCGGAGAGGATGTGGCTGCGCACGCCGACCTCCGAGTACAGCGCCGCCCGCTGGTGCGGGTTCTCGCCGTAGGCGAGGTCGAGCTCCTTCTCGTAGGAGACCGTCAGGTGTTCGGGGAAGTCCTCGTAGGAGGCCGAGAACCAGCGGCTGATCGCCGCGTCGTAGCGGGCGACGTGGGTGAAGGCCTCGTTGGCGAGCCAGTGGCTGGTCGCCGCGGAGAGCTCGCCGCCGCTCTCCTCGAGCTCGGCGCAGACCGCGTCGTAGGCCTCCGGCTTGACGACCACGGCGACCCCCTCGTGGTTCTTCGCCGCCGCGCGCAGCATCGTCGGCCCGCCGATGTCGATGTTCTCGATCGCCACCCGCGGGTCGACCTCGTGCGCGGCGACCGCCTGCTCGAAGGGGTAGAGGTTGACGCAGACCAGGTCGATCGGCTCGATCCCCTCGCGCTCCAGGGTCGCCATGTGCTCGGGCTCGTCGCGCCGCGCCAGCAGCGCCGCATGCAGCCGCGGGTGCAGCGTCTTCACCCGGCCGTCGAGGATCTCCTCCTGGCCGGTGAACTCGGAGACGTCGGTCACCTCGAGCCCGGCCTCGCGCAGCGCGCTCGCCGTGCCGCCGGTGGAGAGGATCTCGACCCCGTGCCCCGCCAGTGTCCGCGCGAAGTCGGCGACGCCGGTCTTGTCGGAGACCGAGATCAGCGCCCGGCGCACCCGGATCGCGGCGCCGTCGAGCGCCTCGGGTCGGGTGTCTGCGGGGGCCTCACTCATCGCTGGTGACGATCGTTCGCCGATCGTCGGCGTCGATGCTAACCCGGCCGGCCGCGATCATGCGGATCGCCTCCGGATAGAGCTCGTGCTCGACCGCGTGGATCGCCTCCTCTAGGTGCTCCCGGTTGCGGTCGGCGGGCACCGGCACCTCGCGCTGGACGATCGGCGGCCCGGTGTCGACGCCCTCGTCGACGTAATGCACCGTCACGCCGGTCGTCTCGACCCCGGCGGCGAGCGCCTGGCCGATCGCGTCGAGCCCCGGGAAGGCCGGCAGCAGCGCCGGGTGGATGTTGACGACGCGCTCGCGGAAGCGGGCGACGAAGGCGGGGGAGAGCAGCTGCATGTAGCCGGCGAGCACGACGAGGTCAGCGCCGCCGGCCTCGATCCACTCGGCGATCGCCGCGTCCCGCGCGTCCCGCCCCGTGTACTCGTCGCGCGGGAAGACCGCCGTCTCGACGCCGGCGTCCCGGGCCCGCTCCAGCGCCCACGCGCCCGGCTTGTCCGACCCGACCCCGACCACCTCGATCCCCTCGCGCCCGTGCAGCGTGTCGAGGATCGCCTGGAGATTCGTCCCGGACCCCGACGCCAATACAACGATGCGGAAGTCGCTCATAGGGCAACCTCAGCCGTGTTCTTCTGAGATTGAGAGGCCGACCGAAGGGAGGCCGTCGAAGATCCCGGGGGAACGCATAGAGCCGACCGCCGCCGGGAGAGCGCCTCGGGCGCTAGCCCCGTAGAGGGCCACGATGAGACCCGCGCCTCCCGGCGGT
>DATFMX010000106.1:0-10325 GCA_035266685.1 Solirubrobacterales bacterium | reverse complement strand
TCGAGTGCGTGTTGCTGGCGAACGGGCCGAAGAACGTCCACACGGCGAACGAGTGCGTCGCCGCTGCCGACCTCGACGCGATGCTCGCGGTCTGCGAGGGCATCGTCGCCGAGGCGGCCGTCGAGACCGCGGCGGGGTGAGCGGCCGGCTGAAGCTGCGCCGCGGCGTCGTCGTCGACGCGGAGCCGCTGACGGTAGAGATCGGCGGCGAGCGCCGCCGGGCCTGGGCCGACGAGGCGCTGCTGGGCGAGATGCGCGAGGGCGACGAGGTGGTCGTCAACGTCGCCGCGCTCGACCTCGGCCTCGGTTCTGGCGGCTTCGACGTAGTCCATGTCAACCTGACCCGCGGCCTCGATGCGAGCGGCGAGACCCGCGAGCATGTGATCAAGCTCAACTACACCTCGCTCCAGCACCCGGTCGAGCCGGTCGAGCTTCCGGTGCGCCTTTCGAACCGTAGGGGTACGAAAGGCGCACCGGAGCGGACGATGCGGGTCCTCGTCCTGCCGCTGCACGGGCATCTGGCGCCGGCGGCCTGGGCCGCGGCCCAGGCCTCGCCCGGCCTGAAGCTCGGCTACGTGCAGACCGCGGGCGGCGCCCTCCCCGGCTCGCTCAGCCGCGACGTCACCGAGCTGCGCGAGCGCGGCCTGCTCTGCGGCCACATCACGGCTGCCCCCGCCTACGGCGGCGAGCACGAGGCGCTGTCCGTGGCGGGAGCCCTCGACGCCGCCGTCAACGGCCTCGGCTGGGACGCCGCCCTGGTCGGCCCGGGCCCGGGCATCATCGGCTCCGACAGCCGCCTCGGCCACGGCGGCATGGCCGCCCTGGACAACGCCCACGCCGCCCTGGCCCTCGACTTCCCAACCATGCTCTCGCCACGCCTGTCCGAAGCCGACCCGCGCGAGCGTCACCTGGGCGTAAGCCACCACACGATCACCGTGCTCGAACTGCTGCTGGGCGGGGTGACCGTGGCCGTGCCGAGCGCCAATCCCGCCATCGCCGAGAAGCTGACCGAGGCAGCGGGCAACCGCCATGCGCTGACCGAAGCCGAGCCCGACCTGGCCGGCTACACCGCTTCCGGGCTGCCGACGCAAACCATGGGGCGCTCGATAGGCGACGATGCGCTCTTCTTCGCGGCGCCGCTTGCCGCGGGCGCTGCCTTGCGCCGCGAGGAATGAGGCCGGCGCGGGAGAACGGTCCCGCATGGCAGTCGCTATCGAGCCGACGCACACCGAGGTGGACGAACGCTTCGAGGGCCTGGTCCTCGACTTCCTCTCCTACCTCGAGCTGGAGCGCGGCCTATCGCGCAACACGCTCAACGCCTACCGCACCGACCTGCTGCAGTACGGGGAGTTCCTCAGCGAGCACGAGCTCGACGCGCTGGCGGCGCGGCCGGCCGACATCGGCGATTTCCTCGCCGACCTGGCGACCGGCAACGGCCGCCCGGCCTGCTCGGCCGCGACCGTACACCGCAAGACCGCCTGCCTGCGCTCCTTCTACAAGCACCTGCGCCGCGACGAGCTGATCGGCGACGACCCGACCGCCTCGCTGAGCGCCCCGCGCCGGGCGAAGAAGCTGCCGCAGGTGCTCAACTACGCCGAGGTGCAGCAACTGCTCGCCGCGCCGCGCGGCAGCGAGCCGACGACGCTGCGCGACCGGGCGCTGCTCGAGGCGATGTACGCGTGCGGGCTGCGCGCCTCGGAGACGATCGGGCTGGAGATGTCGGACATCGACCTCGAGCAGGGCCTGCTGCGGGCGCGCGGCAAGGGCTCCAAGGAGCGGATCGTGCCGCTCGGGCGCAAAGCGATCGCGGCGATCGCCGCCTACCTGCGCGGCGGCCGGCCGAAGCTGGTGCCGCCCGAACGCCACGAGGCGCGCCTCTTCGTCAACTTCCGCGGCGGCCCGCTGAGCCGCCAGGGCCTCTACAAGATCGTCCAGCGCCACGCCCGCGAGGCGGGGCTCTCCGGTCGGATGAGCCCGCACACGCTGCGCCACAGCTTCGCCACCCACCTGCTGGCGGGCGGCTGCGACCTGCGCGCCGTGCAGGAGATGCTCGGCCACGCCGACATCGCGACGACGCAGATGTACACGCACCTCTCCGGCGAGCGCCTCAAGGAGGTCTACTTCGAGGCGCACCCCCGCGCCACCGAATGAGGCGCGGTAGAGGTTTGGGTCGCTATCCGGAGTAAACCTCGACCGCGGTCGAGTAGAACTCGTGGATGCCCGAGCTGCCCGAGGTCGAGACCGTCTGCCGGCAGCTCGAGCCGGAGATCGAAGGGCGGCGGATCGAGCGACTCGAGGTCTACGACCCGCGCTGGTGCCGACCGGCGCCGCCGGCTGAGCTCGAGGCGGCCGTCGCGGGACGGACGATCGAAGGCCTGGGACGGCGCGGCAAGTACCTGCTGCTGAGCCTGGACGACGGGCGGACGCTGGTCATGCACCTGCGGATGACCGGCAACCTGGTCCTGGTCGAGGGTGAGGACGAGCTGAACCACCTGCGTGCCCGCTTCGTCCTCGACGACGGGCGCGAGCTCTGGTTCACCGATCCGCGGCGCTTCGGCGAGGCGCTGCTGCTCGGGGACGGGGAGCTCGACGCCCACTTCGCCCCGCGGCTCGGGGTCGAGCCGCTGTCCGACGAGTTCACCGCCGAGCGCCTCGGCGAGATCGCCGCCGGCCGCAGGGCGCCGCTCAAGTCCTTCCTGCTCGACCAGAAGGGGATCGCCGGGATCGGCAACATCTACGCCGACGAGGCGCTCTTCCGGGCCCGCTTGCACCCGCTCTCGCCGGCCGAGTCGATGAAGCCCGAGCATCTGGAGGCGCTGCGGGAGGGCATCGTCGCCGCGTTGGAAGCCGGGCTCGACGGTGGCGGCGCCTCGATCGACGACTACCGCGACGGGCGCGGCGAGAAGGGGCGGATGCAGGACGAGTTCCTCGTCCACACCCGCGAGGGCAAGCCCTGCCCGCGCTGCGACGGCACGGTTGAGCGGATCGTCGTCTCCGGCCGCTCGACCTACTTCTGCCCGAGCTGCCAGGTGAAGCTGCGGCGCAGGCCACGGCGACGCCGTCCGGCGCGTCGTTCACCTTAGGTCGGTTATGGCCGGCAAGACGCTGAAGACGGAGGCGATCGTCCTGCGCAGCATCCGCTATGGCGAGGCCGACCGCATCCTCCACCTCTACACGGCGCAGCGCGGCCGGGTGGGGGCGATCGCCAAGGGCGTGCGCCGCACCAAATCGCGCTTCGGCGGGCGGCTGGAGCCCTTCTTCCGGCTCGACCTGCTGCTGCACGAAGGCAGGGGGGAGCTGATGACGGTGACCCAGGCCGGCACGGTCGACGGCTACCCGCGCCTGCGCGCCTGCGGCGCGGCGCTGACCGCCGGCGCCCGCGCCTGCGACGCGGTGCTGCGCCTGCTCGACTCGGCCGAGCCCAACCCGCCCGCCTACAACCTGCTCTGCCGCTACCTGGCGCTGCTCGACGACCCGGGCTCGCCGGACGCCGCGACGCTGCCGACGGCGCTCTCCTTCCGGCTCAAGCTCGCCCTCGCCGCCGGCTTCTCGCCCGAGCTCTCCTCCTGCGCGTGCTGCGGCGAGGCCGAACACCTGGCCGGCTTCTCCGGCGCCGCCGGCGGGGTCGTCTGCGCGAGCTGCGAAGCGGGCGCCTTTCCGCTCTCCGAGGAGGCGCACCGCTTCATGGTCGAGGCGATCGCCCGGCCGCTGGCCGAGGCGCCGCCGGCCGGCGAGCGCGAGCTGCGCCAGGCCGAACGGGCAATTGGCGAGACGTTGGAGCACCATGCCCACGTGCAGCTTCGATCCGCGGCGTAGGATCGTGGCCGTGGAGGCCACGGCGACTTTCGAAGACCGAGTCAGAGCCTGGGAGGCCGAGTTCCTCTCCGATCTCGGGACGCCCTCCTACCCGGCGCGGCGTCAGGTGGAGGAGCCCGACAGCCCGCTGCGGACGCCGTTCCAGCGCGACCGCGACCGGATCGTCCACTCCAAGGCCTTCCGCCGGCTGAAGCACAAGACGCAGGTCTTCATCGCCCCGGAGGGCGACCACTACCGGACGCGGCTCACCCACACGCTGGAGGCCTGCGGGATCGCCCGCACGGTGGCCCGGGCGCTCGGCCTCAACGAGGACCTGACCGAGGCGATCGGGCTCGGGCACGACCTCGGCCACCCACCCTTCGGGCACACCGGCGAGGAGGCGCTCGACGCGGCGCTGAGCGAGCACTGCGGCAGCGGCTTCCGTCACAACGAGCACTCGCTGCGGGTCGTCGACGCGCTCGAGCGCGACGGCCAGGGGTTGAACCTGACCGAGCAGGTGCGCGACGGCATCCTCAACCACACCGGCTCCGACCGGCCGGCGACGCTGGAGGGGCGGATCGTCAAGCTGGTCGACCGCGTCGCCTACATCAACCACGACATCGACGACGCGCTGCGGGCCGGGATCCTGCGGCCGGACGACCTGCCTGCCGCGCAGATCGAGCTGCTCGGGCCGACCGGCTCGGCGCGCATCGACACGCTGGTGCGCGACATCGTCGAGCGCTCCACCGCGGCCGGCGACATCGCGCAGAGCGAGCAGGTCGGCGGGGCGATGCTGCGCCTGCGCAAGTTCATGTTCGAGCGCGTCTACCTGGGTGAGACGGCGCGCGGCGAGCACGAGCGGGCGCAGCGCGCGGTGCGCGGCCTCTTCGAGCACTACATGGAGCACCCGGATGAGGTGCCGCCGGGCGAGCCGGGGGCGAGCGAATGCCAGCGCGTCGCCGACTACCTGGCGGGGATGACGGACCGCTTCTGCATCGCCCGCTTCGCGGAGCTGACCGTCCCCGAGGCGGCCAGGTTCTGATGGCGCTGATTTCGGACGAGAGCCTCGAGCGGGTCAAGCAGGCGGTCGACATCGTCGAGGTCGTCTCCGCCCACACGGACCTGCGCCGCCAGGGCGCCCGCTGGGTCGGACTCTGCCCGTTTCACGAGGAGCGCACGCCGTCCTTCTCGGTCGACGCGGGGGAGAAGCTCTACCACTGCTTCGGCTGCGGCGTCGGCGGCGACACGATCAAGTTCGTCGAGGAGAAGGAGGGACTCGGCTTCGCCGAGGCGGTCGAGCTGCTCGCCGACCGCTACGGGGTCGAGCTGCAGCGCGAGAAGGAGGACCCGCGGGCGGAGGCGCGGCGCCAGCAGCGACGCCGGCTGGGCGAGCTGCTCGACCGCACCGCGGCCTTCTACGCGCACTTCCTCTGGGACGCCGAGGAGGCCGGCAGGGCGCGCGTCTACCTGGCGGAGCGCGGGCTGAGCGAGGAGACGCTGCGCGCCTTCGGCGTCGGCTACGCGCCGAGCGCCTGGGACACGATGCTCGTGCGCGGCCAGCGGGCGGGGTTCAAGGTCGGGGAGATGCGCTCCGTCGGCCTGGCGCAGAAGGGCCGCAGCGGCGGCGAGTACGACCGCTTCCGCGAGCGGATCATGTTCCCGATCCGCGACCGGCGCGGACGCACGCTCGGCTTCGGCGGCCGGGCGATGCGCTCCGACCAGGGGGCGAAGTACGTCAACACCGCCGAGACCGACTTCTTCCACAAGAGCCGCATCCTCTACGGCATCGACCTGGCCAAGGAGGCGATCGCGAAGAGCGGCCGGGTCGTCGTGGTCGAGGGCTATACCGATGTGCTGGCGCTGCATCAGGCGGGGATCGCCGAGGCCGTCGGCGTGATGGGCACGGCGATCACCGAGGAGCAGGTGGCGGCATTGTCGGGAATGGTCGACGAGGTGGTGCTGGCGCTTGACGCCGACTCGGCGGGGCAGGAGGCGATGCTGCGCGCGCAGCGGGTCGCAGCGGGGCGCAAGATGCGACTGCGCGTCGCGGCGATGCCGGCGGGGGAGGACCCGGCGGAGATGATCGCCGCGGAGGGGGGAGCGGAGCGCTTCCGAGCGCTGGTCGAGGGCGCCGTCGACCTGCCGGCCTTCCAGGTCGGCCTGGTGCTCGACGGCACCGATACCGCTTCGCCGGCCGCGCGCGACCGGGCGCTCGGCGAGGTGGCGCCGATCCTCGCCGGGATGGGGGAGACGGCGAGCCGCGACGACCTGGTGCGGCGGGTGGCCGGGCGGCTGGACCTCGAGCCGGCGCTGGTGATGGGCCGGGTGACGGCGGCGCAGCCGCTCAGCGGCGGCGGCTCCGCGGAACCGCCTCGGCGGGGGGGCGGCACGGCCGCGCCCGCCCGACTGCCGGTGCGCAGCGGCGGCGAGCTGACCTCGCGCGAACGGCGCGAGCGGGCGCTGCTGGCGATGTGCATCGCCCTGCCCGACGAGGGCAAGGACTACCTCGGCCGCCTCACGGAGGAGCACCTCTCGCCGAACGGCGCCCGCGTCGCCGCCTGGCTGCGCGAGCACCCGACCGACCCGGCGTCGAACCTGCCGCACGACGACGAGCAGCTGGCGAGCCTGATCGCCGAGCTGGTGATCCTCGCCCACGACGAGCCCGCCTCGCTTGAGGCGATGGAGCTCAACTACCTGCTGCTCGACCAGCGCCGCATCGAGTCCCAGATAGCCGCAGCCGGCGAGGCCGGCGACAACGAGCGCCGCGCCGCCCTGAGCCGAGAACGCGCCGCCCTGGTCGAACGAATAGCCCGCACCGAGCGGGTGTGAGGAAGTCGTGGCAGGTCCCGCTCCGCGGTCGGCGAATAGTCCTGCGACCCGTATCGGTACGAATGGAGGCAGCATCGTGGGGAGTTCCGAGTTGGTGAAACAGGACGACTGGATGCCGGCGCGTCTGTTGCCCACTGCCGGCATTCGCAACCAGAATGAGCAGGAGCGGCGCGCCGCCTCGGCCCTGCTGGCGGTGATGAGCGCAGTACCCGACTTCTGTCACGCCTTGCTAGTCCAGATGAAGGCGCCGAAGGGAGCGATCTCGACTTTCACCGAGCTGCGCTTCAAGGACGGGAACGACAAGCTTCATATTCCTGACGGTGCGGTTGTGGTCGAACGCGGCAAGACCCGCTGGTCTTGTCTGGTGGAGATCAAGACCGGCAACGCGGCGCTGGAACCCGAGCAGGTATCGCGCTATCTCGATTTGGCTCGCGAGCACGGTTTCGACGGGCCGATCACGATCTCGAATGAGATTCGCAGCGATCCGAAGACGCTTCCTTGCTCGGTCGACAGGCGCAAACTCAGGGGTCTTGCCGTCTACCACCTTTCTTGGTGGCGGGTGCTGACCGAGGCGATCGTTCAACACCGATTCCGCGGGATCGACGACCCCGATCAGGCCTGGATCTTGAATGAGCTGATCCGTTATCTGGACGACGATCGCTCGGGTGCAAGCGGCTTTGAAGGCATGGGGCCGGAGTGGGTGCAGGTGCGCGAAAGCGCTCGCAATCAGACTCTTCGAGCCAGCGACCCGGCGGCCAAGGCTATTGCGGCACGGTGGGAGCAGTTCGTCGAGTATCTATGCCTGAATCTGAGCCAGGAGCTGGGAGTCGATGTCAAGCATCAGCGCCCACGCGGCAAGGACCCCGAGGAACGGGTTGCCGGGATCACCGATCGCCTGGCGCGGGAGGGGATTCTGGGTTGCTCCATTCGCGTCCCAGATGCGGTTGGTCCAATTGGGCTGGAGGCGGATCTGCGCACCCGCCAGGTCACTACGACTGTTGAGATTCCGGCGCCAAAGGAGGGCAGGCCGAAGACCCGGGTGAACTGGCTCTTGCGGCAGCTTGCCGACGCGCCGGGCGACCTGCGGGTCGAGGTGCGTTTCAGCCAGGTACGGGCAACCTGCTCCGAGCTCCTGGGCGACTGCAGCGATGCGCCCGAGAAGCTGCTGCTGGAGGACGACCCGAAGCGGGAGCCCCGATCTTTCCTGCTCGCGCGATCGAAGCCGATGGGCAAGAAGAGAGGCCGGGCCGACGGCTCGTTCGTCACCGAAACTCGCAAGCAGACGACCAACTTCTATCGCGACCTGGTGCAGGGCCTGATGCCGCCTCGAACGAAGGCGCCGAAGATCCGCGAGGAAGAGCAGGAGCTCGCGGAAACCGGCCAGCCCGCGTCACCGACGCCTGCGAAATCCGAGGGCGAGGCTCGGCGAGAGCGAGAGGCGAGCCTTCGGCGTCTGGCGGATGTGATGCCCTACGCCCCAAGCTAGATGCGAACATAGGTTCGCAGAGTTCTGTCTGAGGCGTTTGCCAGTATTCCCCTCATGGAGAAGGGGTTCTTGGAGGAGTGTCTGGCCAACGGAATGTCGCTTGAGGCGATAGGGCGAGAGGTCGCCAAGCATCCATCGACGGTCGGCTACTGGATGCAGAAGTACGGGCTATCCGCCAATGGGGCTCCCAGGTTCGCCCCTCGTGGGGCGGTCGAGGAGGAAGAGCTCCAAGCGCTCGCCGGCGAAGGCGCGACTCTGACTGAGATGGCCGAGAAGCTCGATCGCAATCCATCGACGATCCGCTACTGGCTGAAGCGCTATGGAATCGAGCGGCCCCGCCGGCGAGCGCGGCGGCCCAGATGTGACGATGGAGCTCGCTTCGCGACCTTCGATTGCAAACGCCACGGCACGACCGAGTTCGTGCTCGAGGGTCGGGGCTACTATCGCTGCAAGCGGTGCAGATCCGAAGCGGTCGCCAGGCGCCGCAGGACGATCAAGCGACAGCTGGTCGAAGAGGCTGGCGGTGCATGCGTTCTCTGCGGGTACGCGCGTTGGGTCGGCGCATTGCAGTTCCATCATGTGGAGGCGGCGGAGAAGGAGTTCCATCTCGCGCAGGGCGGCTATTCACGCTCAATCGCCCGAAGCCGGACCGAGATGGAGAAGTGCGTCCTACTCTGCGCAAACTGCCATTCCGAGGTCGAGGGCGGGTTCGCTACTCTGCCGGTGGATTCGGTGCCTGTCTCAGCGCTGTCAGTAGAACAGACGGATACTTAATTCAAGTTGATTGATCGGGGGTAGCTCAATAGGTAGAGCGCCGTCCTGTTAAGTCGGTGGTTGACGGTTCGAGTCCGTCCCCCCGAGCTCTACAAAGGGTCGCGAGAGATCGCGGCCCTTTTCTTTGGGTCTGCCTCGCGCTTCGCCATCTGCTCGACCAGCTCGGCGCCGCGCTCGGCGCCGTCGTGGGTCTTCGCCCAGCCGGCGAGTTCGCCGGCCTTTGCCGCGAACGACGGGTCGTCGAGGATGCGCCTGGCGGACCAGCGGAGTGGGGAGGGGCGGCAGAGGCGCCAGGGCAGGGAGAGGCCGGCGCCGGCCCAGCCGACGCGCATCGCGGTCTCGCTCATGTCGCCGATGAACGGGCAGATCAGCAGCGGCGTGCCGGCGGCCAGGGCGCGGCAGACGGTGCCGTGACCGCCGTGCGAGATGACCAGCGAGGCGGCCGGCATCAGCTGGCTGTAGCTGAGCCAGTCGACGAGGACCGCGTTCGCCGGCACATCGATCGGGCGCTGCGGCACGACGCGGTTGGTGGTCGCGACCACGCGCACCGGCTCGTCGGCAAGCGCCGCAAGCGCCGTGCGCACCAGCTGGTTGCGCGAGTCGTGCGCGGTGCTCGGCGCGACCAGCACCAGCGGCTCGTCTCCCGGCGGCAGCTCGATCTCAGGGTGCGGGACCTCGAAGGTCATCGGCCCGGTCAGCTCGACTCCGTCCGGCCAGCGTCGCGGGTACTCGAGCTGCGGAAAGGTCCCGACCAGCGCAAGGTCGGGGCTGATGCCGCCGTGGAAGCGCTCGGTCGGCGCCAGGCCCAGCCGCGCCCGTTGCCTGTTGAGGTCGTCGCGTCCCTGCTCCAGCCCGACGTTCAGCGCCCGCTGCCCCGCCCGCCAGACCGCCCGCCCGAGCGGCGTGCGCGGCGGCCGTAGGCCGACCGCGAAGAAGGGCAGCCCCGGCGCGACCACCGGGTAGATGTGGGGGATAAGCGTCGCCCTCGGCACCCCCGCCACCTCGGCCGCCAGCGCCGGCGCCAGCGTGAGAATGTCGCTGACCACGGCGTGCGGGCGCATCTGCTCCAGCAGCGGCAGCAGCGCCCGCGCCGCCTCCGCCGCGTGCGCCCCCTCCGGCGAGTCCGGATCGGGAGGCGGAAACATCCGGTATTCCTCGGCCGCGGCAAAGCCCAGCCCGGCGCCCTCGACCGCGGCCCGCCGCTCCTCCCAGGTCTCGATCGTCACCTCATGCCCACGCCCGACCAGCGCTTGTCCCAGCGCTATTGCGGGGAAGACATGCCCCGGATCTCCGAACGCCGCGACGAGGAACCGCATGGCGCCGGGGCGCCCGTCAGGGCGTGTCCAAGCCCTCGCTCGGTCGGTTGAAGACGATCTCCGGCACGTGGCAGTTGCGCGAGGTGCGGAGCAGGAAGCGCACCGCCTCGCCGATGTCCTCGGGGC
>DATFMX010000105.1:0-21537 GCA_035266685.1 Solirubrobacterales bacterium | reverse complement strand
CGGACAGCTTCGGCCTCTCGGCGCCGTTCAAGGACGTCGAGGAGGAGTTCGGGTTCACGCCCGAGAAGATCGCCGCCGCGGCCCGCGACTACGCCGGCCGCGCGGCGGTGAAGTAGCCCCACAACCCGAGACACGACCCGGAGGGAGTCGACCGTGAAGGCAACGGCGAGATTGCACGAGGTGGGTCAGAGCCTCTGGCTCGACAACATCACCCGCACGATGCTGGGCGACGGCACCCTCGCCGGATACATCGAGGAGCTGTCGGTCACCGGCCTGACCTCGAACCCGACGATCTTCGACAAGGCGATCTCCGGCGGCGACGCCTACGACGCGCAGATCGCCGAGCTGGCGGAGCGGCTCGACGACCCCGAGGAGATCTTCTTCCAGCTGGCGCTCGCCGACCTGCGCGACGCGACCGACCTGTTCAAGGGCGTCCACGAGCGCACCGCCGGGGTCGACGGCTTCTGCTCGCTCGAGGTCTCGCCGAAGCTCGCCGACGACACCGAGGGGACGATCGCGCAGGCCGCCAAGCTGCACGCCGAAGCAGGCCGCGAGAACCTCTTCATCAAGATCCCCGGCACGCCCGCCGGCCTGCCGGCGATCGAGCAGTCGATCTTCGCCGGGATCCCGGTCAACGTCACGCTGCTCTTCTCGCGCGAGCACCACCTGGCCGCCGCCGACGCCTATATGAAGGGAATCGAACGGCGGATCGAGGCCGGGCTCGACCCCGACGTCGCCTCGGTCGCCTCGATCTTCATGAGCCGCTGGGACGTCGCCGTCGCCGACGAAGTCCCCGCCGAGCTGCGCGACAAGCTCGGCCTCGCGATCGGCTTCCGCGCCTACGCGGCCTACCGCGAGCTGCTCGACTCCGACCGCACGCAGCGGCTGATGAACGAAGGGGCACGGCCGCAGCGGCTGCTCTGGGCGAGCACCGGGACCAAGGACCCGGAGGCACCCGACACCCTCTACGTCGAGGGCTTCGCCTCGCCGTTCACGGTCAACACGATGCCCGAGGACACCCTGCACGCCTTCGCCGACCACGGCGAGCTCGGCGAGCCGGTGCCCGCCGACGGCGGTGAGTGCGAGCAGACGCTGGCCCGCTTCGGCGCCGCCGGGATCGACGTCGAGGCGCTCGCCGAGCGGCTCCAGGAGGAGGGCAAGCAGAAGTTCGTCGACTCCTGGGAAGAACTGCTGAAGACGATCTCGGCGCAGCTCGGGGCGCGGGCGTGAGCGAGGCCTGGGCGGCGCTCGAGCGCCACCACGCGGAGATCGCGCCGAAGCACCTGCGCGACCTCTTCGCCGCCGACCCGGCGCGCGGCGAGCGCCTCATCGCCGACGGCGCCGGCCTGCACCTCGACTTCTCGAAGAACAGGATCAGCGACGAGACCGTGATGCTGCTCGGCGCGCTGGCCGCCGAGCGCGGCGTCGAGGCGCGCCGCGAAGCGATGTTCGCCGGCGAGCACATCAACGTCTCCGAGGACCGCGCCGTGCTGCACGTGGCGCTGCGGATGCCGCGCGAGCGCTCGCTGGTCGTCGACGGGGTCGACGTCGTCAAGCAGGTACACGAGACGCTCGACCGGATGGCGGCCTTCGCCGAGCGGCTGCGCTCGGGCGAGTGGACCGGCCACACCGGCAGGCCGATCCGCAACGTCGTCAACATCGGCATCGGCGGCTCCGACCTCGGCCCGGTGATGGCTTACGAGGCGCTGCGCCACTTCAGCCGCCGCGACCTCACTTTCCGCTTCGTCTCCAACGTCGACGGCACCGACTTCGCCGAGTCCACGCGCGACCTCGACCCCGAGGAGACGCTGTTCGTCATCTCCTCGAAGACCTTCACCACGCTGGAGACGATGACCAACGCGCACACCGCGCGCGAGTGGTCGCTGGCCGGCCTCGGCGGCGACGAGGCGGCGGTCGCCAAGCACTTCGTCGCCGTCTCGACCAACGCCGCGGAGGTCGAGAAGTTCGGCATCGACACCGACAACATGTTCGGCTTCTGGGAGTGGGTCGGCGGCCGTTACTCGATGGACTCGGCGATCGGGCTCTCGACCATGCTGGCGATCGGCCCGGCCCGCTTCTCCGAGATGCTGGCCGGCTTCCACGCGATGGACGAGCACTTCCGCAGCGCCCGCCCGGCCGAGAACCTGCCGATGCTGATGGGGCTGCTCTCGGTCTGGTACGGCGACTTCTTCGGCGCCCAGACCTGCGGCGTCTTCCCCTACGACCAGTACCTGCACCGCTTCCCGGCCTACCTCCAGCAGCTGACGATGGAGTCCAACGGCAAGCACGTGACCCTGGACGGCGCCCATGTCGACCGCGACACCGGGGCGATCTTCTGGGGCGAGCCGGGGACCAACGGCCAGCACTCCTTCTACCAGCTGATCCACCAGGGCACGCGGCTGATCCCCTGCGACTTCATCGGCTTCATGCGCTCCAACAACCCGCTCGGCGAGCACCACGACCTGCTGATGTCGAACGTCTTCGCGCAGACGCAGGCGCTCGCCTTCGGCAAGACGGAGGAGCAGGTGCGGGCCGAGGGCACGCCGGACGCCGTCGTCCCGCACCGGGTGATGGAGGGCAACCGGCCGACCAACACGATCCTCGCCGAGCGGCTCGACCCGCGCACCCTGGGCACGCTGGTCGCCCTGTACGAGCACAGCGTCTTCACCCAGGGGGCGATCTGGGGGATCGACTCCTTCGACCAGTGGGGGGTCGAGCTGGGCAAGGTGCTGGCGAAGCGGATCGTTCCCGAGCTGCGGGCCCCCGAGGAGCCGAAGCTGAAGCACGACAGTTCGACCAACGCGCTGATCCGCCGCTACCGCCAGAGGCGGGCCTGAGCGATGTCCAATCTGCTCGCCGCACGCGAGCTGATGGCGTTCACGCTCGCCTTCCACATCGTCCTCGCCAGCCTCGGGGTCGCCCTGCCGGCGATGATCCTGACCGCCAACTGGCTGGGGCTGAAGCGCGGCGACGCCGACGCGATGCGACTGGCGCGGCGCTGGTCGAAGGCGATGGCGGTGACCTTCGCCGTCGGCGCCGTCACCGGCACCGTGCTCAGCTTCGAGTTCGGCCTGCTCTGGCCGCACTTCATGGCGCGCTTCGGCGACGCCTTCGGCATCGCCTTCGCGGTCGAGGGGATCTTCTTCTTCACCGAGGCGATCTTCCTCGCGATCTACATCTACGGCTGGAAGCGGCTCGGCGGCTGGGCGCACTTCTGGAGCGGCGTGCCGATGGTGATCACCGGTATCGGCGGCGCCTTCTCGGTCGTCACCGCCAACTCGTGGATGAACACGCCGCAGGGCTTCAGCCTCGACGCCGCCGGCAAGGTGGTCGAAACGGAGCCCTTCAAGGTGCTCTTCAACCCGGCCTGGGTCTACGAGGTGCCGCACATGATCCTCGCCGCGTACATGGTCGTCGGCTTCCTCGTCGCCTCGATCTACGCGGTCGGGATGCTGCACGGGCGGCGCGACCGCCTGCACCGGCTGGGGCTGCTGATCCCGCTGACGATCGCCTGCGTCGCGACGCCGATCCAGCTCTTCGTCGGCGACACCGCGGCGCGCGAAGTCGCCGAGCACCAGCCGGCCAAGTTCGCCGGCATGGAGTGCATCCAGGAATCGGGGCCCGAACAGACCGAGTACGTCGGCGGCATCTGCACGAGCGACGGGGTCAAGGCTTCGATCCCGATCCCCGACCTCGACTCCTACCTCGTCGGCTTCAGCAAGAACACCGAGGTGACCGGGCTGAACGACATCCCGGCGGACGAACGGCCGCCGGCCAACACGCTGCTGCACCTCGCCTTCGACGCGATGGTCGGGATCGGCTCGGCGCTGCTGCTGCTCGGGGTCTGGCTCGCCTGGTCGTGGTGGCGGCGGCGCGAGATCCCGCGCACGCCGTGGTTCCTGCGCGCGGTGGCGGTCTCCGGCGCGGGGGCGATCCTGGCGCTGTGGTGCGGCTGGATCGTCACCGAGGTCGGCCGCCAGCCGTGGATCGTGCAGGGCTACATGCGGACCAGCGAAGCGGTGACCGGGGCGCAGGGCATCTGGTTCGCCTTCGCCGCCGTGCTCGTCCTCTATGCCGGCCTCGGCGTCGGCGCGGTGCTCGTGCTGCGCGCGATGTCGCGCCGCTGGCGCGACGAGGGCGACGCCGACGAAGACCTCAGCGAGACCCCATACGCCCCCGCCTCATGATGCCGACGGGCCTAAAACACACGTATATCGTGGGTTTTAGGCCCGTCGGCGGGGGGTTGGGATGACGCGCGCGGATGTCGCCGCGGCGATCCTCTGGACCGGGGCGACGCTCTACGCGCTGTTCGGCGGCGCCGACTTCGGCGGCGGCTTCTGGGACCTGCTGGCCGGCTTCGACGAGCGCAAGGGCGCCGCGCCGCGGGCGCGCATCCAGCGCTCGCTGACCCCGGTCTGGGAGGCCAACCACGTCTGGCTGATCTTCATCCTCGTCGTCCTCTGGACCGCCTTCCCCGAGGCGTTCGGCGCGATCATGTCGACGCTCTACGTGCCGATCGCGCTGGCTGCGTTCGGCATCGTCCTGCGCGGCGCCGGCTTCGCCTTCCGCAAATCGGTGCAGCGGCTCGAGTACAGGCGGGCGATGGGCGCCGCCTTCGCCCTCTCCTCGGTGCTGACCCCGTTCTTCATGGGGACCGTCGTCGGCGCGATCGCCGCCGGCAACGTGCCCGCGGACGGCAACGGCGAGGCCTTCTCGTCCTGGATCCAGCCGCTGCCGCTGCTGACCGGGGCGCTCTTCGTGCTCGCCGGCGCCTACCTGGCGGCGGTCTTCCTCGTCGCCGACTCCGCGCGGGCCGGCGACAAGGAGATGGAGAGCTGGTTCGCCACTCGGGCGCTGGCCGCGGGGGTCGCCGCGGGCGCCGTCGCCCTGCTCGGGCTGATCGCCCTGCACGGCGAAGCGCGCTACGTCTACGACCGGCTGATCGTCGAGGGCCTGCCGCTGGTGATCGTCTCGATCCTCTGCGGCTTCGGCGTGCTCGCCCTGCTGCTTGCCCGCCGGCGCCGCGGCCTGCGCCCGCTCGCCGCGGGCGCCGTCGTCGCGGTGATCTGGGGCTGGGGCGTCGCCCAGTTCCCCTATCTGCTGCCGACCTCGCTGCGGATCGACCAGGCGGCGGCGCCGAGCGCCACCCTCGACTCGGTCCTCGTCGTCTTCGCGATCGCCGCGGTCGTCGTCCTGCCCGCCCTCGGCCTCCTCTACTGGCTGAGCCAGCGCGAACTGCTGGGGGAGTAGTGACCGACTCGCCGCGCGCGGTGCTCTTCGACATCGACGGGACGCTTCTCGTCACCGGCGGCGCCGGCGGGGTCGCCTGGCAGCGCGCCTTCGAGGAGCTGCACGGGGTCGAGGCCGACATCGCCGAGCACACCGACGCCGGGATGACCGACCCGGAGATCGTCAAGATCATCTTCCGCGAGGTGATCGGGCGCGAGGGCACGAGGGAGGAGCGCGCCCAGGCGATCGGCTGCTACCTCAAGCACCTGCCCGACACGGTCGCCGAGTCCGGCGGCTACCGGGTGATGCCGGGGATCGAGGAACTGCTGGCGGAGCTGATCGAGAAGGGCGTGCTGCTCGGCCTGGTCACCGGCAACGTCGAGGCCGCCGCCCACATCAAGCTCGCCCGCGGCCGGCTCAACCGCTTCTTCTCTTTCGGCGGCTACGGCTCGGACTCCGCCGATCGCACGGAGGTCACCGAGGCCGCCCTGCGCCGCGGCGAGCTCGTCTCCGGCGGCGCCCTCGCCGACGGCGCCGGCATCTCGGTCGGCGACACCCCCCGCGACGTCAGCGCCGGCCACGGGGCTGGGATCCGTGTCGTTGGCGTGGCTACCGGCAGTTACTCAGTCGAAGAACTGCAAGACGCAGGTGCCGACTTCGCCCTGGAGAACGTGGAAGAGGACTTTCCCGCTTAGGCCAGGGTGCAGCGGGCCTGGTAAATCGACAAGAAGCCGTTTTCGAAGCCGTTCCTCGCGGCGCGCAGGTAGAGGCGCCAGACGCGGACCCGTTCGGGGCCGGCGAGGCGCAGCGCCTCGTCGAGGTTCTCGTCCAGCCGCCGCGCCCAGTGGCGCAGGGTCTCGGCGTAGTCGGCGCCGTGCTCGGACACGTGGCGGGTGACGAAGCCGGCCCGTTCGAGCGCCAGCAGGACGCGTGAGATGTGCAGCGGTTCGCCGTCGGGGAAGACGTAGCGCTCGGAGAAGGCGGCGGCGTCGGGATCGGTGTGGCGCAGGCGGGCGATGCCGTGGTTGAGCAGGCGCCCGCCCGGCTCCAGCAGCCCCGCGAGGGTGCGCGCGTAGACGTCGATCTGCACCTCGCCGACATGCTCGACCATGCCGATCGAGGCGATCGCGTCGAAGCGCTCGCCGCTCGCGGCGAGGTCGCGGTAGTCCATCACGCGGATCTCGACCCGGTCGGCGACGCCTGCCTCCTCGGCCCTTTGCCGCGCCCGCTCGGCCTGCGGCGGCGAGAGCGTGATGCCGACCACGCGAGCTCCGTACTTGGTCGCCGCGCGCAGCGGGAAGCTGCCCCAGCCGCAGCCGACGTCGAGCACCCGGTCACCCTCCTTCAGCGCCAGCTTGCGGGCGACCGTGTCGAGCTTCTCTTCCTGCGCCTCCTCCAGCGTCTGCGCGCCCTCGGCGAAGAAGGCGCAGCTGTAGGTCATCGAGGCGTCGAGGAAGAGGGCGAAGAACTCGTTGGAGACGTCGTAGTGGTGGCGCACCGCCGCCGCGTCGCGCTCCTTGCTGTGGCGACGGCCGCTCAGCACGAGCTCGGCGGCGGGGCGCTTCGGCGGGCGCTGGAGGCCGGCGGCGCGCACGGCGCCGACCAGCAGATGGGCGATGTCCCCGCGGTCGAGCGAGGGCGGCTGCCAGCTGTCGAGCAGCTCGATCACCGCGTCCATGTCGTCGACCTCGATGTCGCCGCTGACGTAGGCGCGGCCGAGGCCGAGCTGGCCGGGCGCCCGCAGCGCGTGCGCCGCGGCGCGCGGAGAGCGGACGAAGAAGGTCGGCCCGTCGCCCTCGCTGGCCGGCAGGCGGGCGCCGTCCCAGAACTCGACGTTGAAGGGTCGCTGCGGGATCCGGGACTCGATCTCGCGGCGCAGCGGCTCGGTGCGGGCGAAGGGCATCGCCGCACCTTATATCCGCGCCGGGGCGGGCGGCTCGCAGACTTTTTACGTTTTGCCGCGACGGCGAGGCGTATGATCCCGAGCCTTCCATGGCAGGCGCGGGCCCACTTCCCTCCGATATCCAGCCAGTTGCGAACGAGACCCGCGACCGGATCATCACCGGCTTCGTCACGCTGGTCCCCTTCGTCGCGCTGGTCTTCGCCGGCTGGCAGGTCTGGGGCAAAGCGCTGCACTGGAGCGACGTCTTCCTCTTCGTCGGCATGTACATGCTCACCGGCCTCGGGATCACGGTCGGCTTCCACCGGCACCTCACCCACCGCGCCTTCAAGGCGAAGCGCTGGCTGCATGGCCTGCTGGCGATCCTCGGCTCGGCCGCGATCGAGGGCCCGGTGATCTCCTGGGTCGCCGACCACCGCAAGCACCACGCCTTCTCCGACGAAGTGGGCGACCCGCACAGCCCCCATGTCGACCACGGCCACGGCTGGTCCGGCGCGATGCGCGGGCTCTTCCACGCCCACATGGGCTGGCTCTTCATCCACACCCAGCGCGGCAACAAGGAGCGCTTCGCGCCCGATCTGCTCAAGGACCCGACGATCGAGTGGGTCGACGGCACCTTCCTGCTCTGGGCGATCGGCGGGCTCCTCCTCCCCTTCGCGCTCGGCTGGGTGATCGGCGGCACCTTCTTCGCCGCGGTGACCGGGCTGCTCTGGGGCGGCCTCGTCCGCGTCTTCGTCCTGCACCACTTCACCTACAGCATCAACTCGCTCTGCCATGTCTTCGGCAACCGCGACTACGAGACGGCCGACGAGTCGCGCAACCTGGCGCTGATCGCGATCCCGACCCTCGGCGAGGCGTGGCACAACAACCACCACGCCTTCCCGACCTCGGCCGTACACGGCCTCGGCCGCTGGCAGGTCGACCTCTCGGCGGTGGTCATCGACCTGTTCGAGAAGGCGGGCTGGGCCTGGGACGTCGTGCGCGTCTCGCCCGAACGCCTCGCCGCGAAATCGGTCTGAGCTACGGCGCAGCACTCGATTCGTAGGAGTCGATCCACTGGTTGCAGGCGGCGTGCAGCGGCACGACGCGGCGCTTGCCGGCGCGGACGGCGACCAGGTTGCCGACGTAGGCGATGTCGTCGTAACCGCTGAGGCGCTGGAGGAAGCTGGGATCGGCGCCGGCGACGCTGAAGCGCACCCGGCCGCCGCGGCTCGCGTAGCTGCCCGCGGGCCAGAACTGGCCGTCGTTGGCGAGGCTGATCGTGTTCGGCCGCTGGCCGTCGAGCGCCGCCTTCAGGTTCTGCCGGAAGCCGGGCGCCGACAGCGTCAGCCCGAAGGGCGAGAAGTACTGCAGCGAGAGATTCCAGCGACCGCGCGGCAGCGAGACCGTCTGCGAGGTGCGCTGTCCGTTCTCCAGCGTGGCGCCGCCGCTCCAGCGCTCCTTCGGCGCGATCTCCACCCCGGGGTAGAGGGAGGCCCGGCCCGGATTGGAGAGCAGGATGCGGATCTCCGGCGAGGCGCAGCCGGCGCGGGCGCCCGCGTTCGTCCCCTCGAGCAGCACGTGGCGGTCTTCCGGCACATCGCCGGTCCGCTTCCAGAGGACGTAGGAGGGCGTGGCGGCGATGCGCCTGAAGCCGTGCGGGGCGCCGCTGTTCCACGCCGCGCGCCCGCTGATCACGTAGGGGAATTGGTCGAGCGTCCCGCGCGAGAAGGAGTCGAAGTCGATCGGGCTGTAGGCGTCGCCGGTGTCGAAGGGCTTCTCCGGGTTCTGGGCGACGGCCGGGTCGGGGAACTCGACCAGCGGCACGTGCGTGTCGGCGCCGAGCAGCTCGTAGGCGGCGTAGCGGTCCTGGCCGGCGTAGAGCACCGGCTGCCCGTGGAGGACCGGCAGGAACGCCTGCAGCTCGCCGCCGTGGCCGGCCGGCGCCACGGGCGCGTTGCGCAGCGCCAGGAAGCTTGAGTAGATCGCGCCGCCGATGAAGACGACGGCGAGCACCGACCAGGCGAGTCGCCGTCCGCCGGCAGCCCGAGACCCCACCGGCGCGGTAGAGCTTTGGTCCGGTATGCGGTCCAAACCTCTACCGCGGGTCGGCCAGAGCTCGGCGAGTAGGGGGCGGACGATGACCAGCATCGCCAGCGGGGCACCGATCATCAGCGCCTTGGCGTGCGAGTAGTCGCCGCTGGTCGGCAGCGCCGCGAGGTAGAGGAGGACGCAGGCGGCGAGGCCCAGCGGTACCGCGAGATCGCGGCGGCGCGTCCACCACCAGGCGCCGGCGAGCAGCGCGAGGACGGCGATCGCGCCGGCGAGACCGGTGAGGTGGGCGCCGCCGGGCGCTTCGAGCCGGTAGTTCGTCGTCGGCCAGACGCCGAGCGCCTCGACCGGCGAGACCGGCCCGTAGGTGTTGGTGCCGGCGACTTTGCTGAAGCTGCCGCCGAAGCCGAAGGGGCCGACCGTGGTCGCCGCCAGGCCGAGCGCCGCAAGGACGACGATCGCCAGCAGCGTCGTCGGCCGGAAGAGGAAGCGCAGCAACGCCCGCGGCGCCAATGCCCGCCGCACGGCGGGCACCGTGAAGCTCCAGAGGACGACGACGAGCACCGGCCAGGCGAGGCCGGCGAAGCTGTAGGAGAAGAAGACCCCACCCGCGATCGCCAGCCAGGGCAGGAACTGGAGCAGGCGGCGCCGGGACGGCTCGAGGTTGCGCAGGCCGACGGCGACGGCGAGGACGAAGAGCGCCTCGGCAAGCTCCTTGAAGGCGCCCTGGGCGAAGTAGGAGGCGGCGAGGTAGGGGACGGCGACCAGCGTCGCCGCCAGCGCCCGCCGGCCCGGGCCGAAGCCCGGCAGCGCCGCGAGGGCGGTGAGGCCGGTGAGGATGCCGATCGCGAAGATCTCGCCGACGAAGGCCTGGCCGAGGCCGATTCCCGGCGCCGCGGCGGTCGCCACGGCGAGCCCGTGCGGCCCGAGCGGGTAGCCGGCGTCGGGCGCCGGCCCGAAGCCGCTGCGCAGCCACTCGGCCCAGGCGAGGTGCAGGCCGAGGTCGTTGTTCAATCCGATCCCCAGCAGTCCCCAGCGCCCGCCGATCGCGAACGGGATCGAGAGCACCACCGCCACCGCGATCGCCACCGGCACCCCCCAGCGCCAGGCCTCTCCCCGCCGACGGGCCGATTTCCCACTCATATCGTGGGTTTTCGGCCCGTCGGCCCCGGGGTGGCTCGCGACGAGGGCGGCGGCGGCGGCGAGGAGTAGGACGACGCCGATGGTCGCGGACGTTCCGTGGCCGGGGGCGCGGGCGAGCACGCCCGTGACGGTGAAGATCGCGCCGAGGCCCGCGGCCGGCTCCAGCCACGACCAGCTGGGCCGCCCGGCGAGGAGCAGCAGGGCGCGGCCGACGAGCAGTGAGGCGGCGCAGATCAACGTCGCCGCGACGTAGGTCCCGATCATCAGAGAGGGCAACCTATGGGAGCGACGCCCGCGAGCGCGGCGACCCCGGCGCCTCCGCTAGTACTTCTCGGCGGCCCGCTCGAGCGTCTCGCGCAGGTTGTCGCCGCGCAGCGGCTCCGCGTGCCCGGTGGCGACGACGCGCGGTTCGAGCGCCGCCAGCTTGCGCACCGACTGCTTCGCCTTGGCGTGGTCCCAGGCCCAGGCGGGGTGGGGCACGCTCGCCTCTCCGTCCGGCAGCGGTTTGAACCGCGCCGAGTCGACGAGGTAGACGACGTCGCTGACCAGCGCAACCCGGTCGCTCTCGCGCCAGAGGCCGATCAGTCCGGGCGCGTGGCCGGGGAAGTGGATCACCCGGAACCCCGCCACCTCGTCGCCCTCCGAGACGGTTCCGGCGACCTTCACCGCGCCGCCGTCCCAGCGCCGCAGCAGGAAGGGGTAGAGCCAGCGGATCGGCGCGACCGGCAGCTGCGAGAGGTCCATGTAGGGGGCGATCGAGGCATCGCTTTCGGCGTCGGCGACCTCGTCGGGATGGCAGTGGACCGGCACGCCCATGTGCGGCGCCGTGCCGCGGTGGTCGGCGTGCGCGTGGCCGAGCACGACCCGCTTCAGCCCGCCGAGCCGCTCGGCCTCGACGCGCGCCCGCTTCGTCATCCCCTTGCTGCCGGCGTCGAACTGGACGAGTCCGTCGCCGTCCTCGAGGAAGTAGATGTTCATCGACTTGCGCAGGTCGCCCCGCAGCAGCCAGACCCCGTCGGCGACTCTCTCCATGGGAAGAGGGTAGCTCTAGGGTTCGGGGCCGTGCCCGGACTGTGGAAAGCCGCGATGGTCGTGCTGGTCGCCTGCCTCGTCGCCGCGATGGCGATCGCGATCGTCCGCCTGGCGACGACGCCGACCGAAATCCTCGGCGGCGACTCGCGCGGATTGCCGGCCCACCGCGCGGCGCGTTAGTATCGCCGCGTGTTCAATCGCATCGTCATCGGGACCGATGGATCGGAGACCGCCGGGGAAGCCGTGCGGCAGGCGGTTGACCTGGCGAAGCTCGCGGGTGCGCAGCTCAGCATCGTCAGCGCCTACGCGCCGGTCTCGAAGCGGCGCCTGCAGAGCGAGCAGGAGGGAGTTCCGGCCGACGTCCAGTATGAGATCGGCCCGCGCGAGGACGTCAACCTCGTGCTCGACGCCGCCGCGGCGAGCGCCAAGAAGGAAGGGATCGATGTGCAGACGCACCCGGTCGAGGGCGACCCGGCCGAGGCCGTGCTCAGCGTCGCCGAAGAGACCAAGGCCGACCTGATCGTCGTCGGCAACAAGGGGATGACCGGCGCGCGGCGCTTCGTGCTCGGCAGCGTCCCCAACAACGTCTCGCATCACGCGCCTTGCAGCGTGCTGATCGTCCGCACTACCTGAAGGTCAGCCGACCTCAGGGTCGGTTGCCCGGCCCGCGTCGATAAGTCCTGCGCCCTCTTGCGCGTGGGGCTGACCGATGTCGCGGGCGGTCTGGCGCAGGCGGCGCAGCACGCGGTTGACGCGGCCCTCGGGGGAGACCTTCGCGGGGATGACGCCGCTGGCGAGGACCATCGCGGCGACGCCGGAGACATGCGCGGCCGCCATCGAGGTGCCGATGTAGCTGCCGGGCTCGCCGAAGCGGCGGGTGTTGCCGCCCTTCAGCGTCACCTGGTAGATCGAGCGGTTGGAGACCGAGGGACAGCCGGGGACCGGCGAGCCGCCGCCGGGTGCGACCAGGTCGACGCCCTTGCCGGGCAGCAGCGAGTAGCTGCCGAGGCAGCCGCCCTCGGTCGTGCCGCCGACGCCGATCACGCGGGGCCCGGTCGCCGGCGGCGAGACGCAGGTCTCCGAGCCGACATTGCCGACGGAGGCGACGGTCACCACTCCGTGTCGGTAGGCGTTGCGCAACGCCCGGTCGATCGCCGGCACGCTCTTGCCGCAGCCGAAGTTGAAGCTCATGTTGATCACGTCGGCGCGGTGGCGCACGGCGTAGCGGATGCCGTGGGCGATGTCGTCGGCGCGCCCGCTGCCGTTGCGGTCGAGCACGCGCACGGGCATCAGCTTGGCATGGAAGGCGAGCCCGGTCAGCCCGATCCCGTTGCCGGTCTTCTCGGCGATCGTGCCGGCGACATGCGTGCCGTGGCCGTTTTCGTCGAGCGGCAGCCGGTCGTGTCCGATGAAGTCGTACCCGGGGACGAACTGGTCGCCGCTGAAGTCGGGGCTGCGACGGAAGCGACGCCCGTCGTTGCGGTAGGCGACCCCGGTGTCGAGCACGGCGACGACGACGCCGCGGGCGCCGCCGTGTCCCGCTTCGGCGAGGTGGCGCCAGGCGCCGACCGCGTCGATGCCGCCGGGCGAGACGGGAAGGGTCGCGGTCGCGGTCCCTTCCCAGGGAAGGAAGTTCCATTGCAGCGAGGTCCAGGCGCCCGGCGGTCCGGGCGGGGTGGAGAGCGGCCCCGGGTCGTCGGGCAGCACGGCGGCCCTGGCGACCGGGTTGGGAGTTGCGGCCAGTGCCGGGGCCGCGAGCAGCGCGCTTGCGAGCAGCGCGAGGGCAGCGGATGTCGAAAGCCGTCGGATCATCTTCGGTTCGTCTGCTCGCGCGTCCCTGCCGTGAGCGACCAATGTCTTCAACACCGGCCCGCCCGGGAAGTTGTCGGTCGCACATACTCTCGGATCGATGACGGACGCGACCGGCGGCGAGACCGATGAACGTCTGATGGCGCTGGCGCTCAAGCGCGCCCGCGAGGCGGAGGGCCACGGCGATGTGCCGATCGGCGCCGTCGTCGCCCGCGACGGCGAGCCGCTGGCGAGCGCCGGCAACGAGCGCGAGCTGCGCCGCGACCCGACCGCCCACGCGGAGATCCTCGCGATCCGCGCGGCAGCCGAGGCGCTCGGCGGCTGGCGCCTGCCGGGCACGACCCTCTACGTCACGCTCGAGCCCTGCGCGATGTGCGCCGGCGCAGTCGTCCTAGCCCGCATCCCCACCGTCGTCTACGGCGCCCGAGACCCCAAGGCCGGCGCGGCAGGCAGCATCCTCGACGTCCTCGCCGAGCCGGCGCTCAACCACCGACCGGAGATTGTCGGCGGCGTCATGGAGGCGGAGTGCGCGGCGCTGCTGCGCGACTTCTTTTCGGTGAGGCGTGACTCGCGCGCGGAGGGCAAGTCTGGCAAGAAAGAGGGGTCTCGATAGTGCTCTGCACAGCGAGACCCCGATGACGCCGCCAGGCGCCGCAATCCGCGCGCGAGCGGAGAGGGTGGGATTCGAACCCACGAGACGGGTTAACCCCGCCCACGCGATTTCCAGTCGCGCTCCTTAAGCCACTCGGACACCTCTCCAGGGTGGGACAAGCCTAGAGGCTAGGCGGCTTCCGGAGCCTCGCTGATCGTCAGCGCCGGTGCCGGGCGCTCGTCAAGCGGCAGCACGATCTCCTCGCCCGATGCCGGGGCGGGCGCCGCGGGGCGGTGGCCGCGCAGGCGCTCGTGGCTGCAGACGACGTAGCACCACTCCATCAGGCGCATGCGGGAAGCGGAGTCGATCTCCTCGATCGTCGCGCCGACCAGGAAGCGGCCCTCGGTCTCGCGGCAGGTGCGCACTTCGACCTGGGCGGCGACTTCGTGGGCCTCGCCGGTCGCATCCTCGAGCTCGAGCAGCACAGCCGGGCGCTCGCCGACGGTCACCGGGGCGTCGAGGACCAGCCCGACCCCGGCGGCGCTGGCGTCGACCAGACGGCCGCCGATGTGCCCGCCGGCGGCGAAGCAGTGGGCCGCCGCGTCGCCCTCGAAGCGGTAGACCTGGCGCCGCTGCTGGCGGCGCCCTACGGCGAGCAGCGTGCGCAGAATGCGGCGCATCTCGATCAGCCCGAGCAGCGGCACGATCCAGGCGGCAATCCCCGGCATATCGGGCAGCGGCCCGACGCCGACCAGGTCGAGCAGGCGCAGGATCGTCCCGCCGCCGACCACGACCGCCGCGATGACGACCAGGTGCAGCTTTCGCACCGCATCGAGCCCGCCGCCGCCGTCGCCCTGCTTCGGCGTCACCTTGAAGGCGGTGTGCCCGGGGCGGAAGATGCAGCGCAGCGCCCGCGTGTAGATCTCCATCGTCAGCAGTTCGTAGTGGGCGGTCTCGCCGATCTTCATGTAGCCGCGGGTCAGCGCCGAGCCGGCGAGCAGGTTGAGGCTGACGGCCGGCAGCCAGAGCGCCGCCAGGGCGACGACGCTGATCTTCATCGGCAGCGCTCCGGTCCACAGCACCGCCCCCACGGTCGCCAGCAGCAGCAGGCGCATCGGCGGCGCCAGGTAGGCGGCGAGGCTGGCGAAGTAGGAGAGCCGCTGGAGCGGGCGCAACTCGCGGGCGCGCAAGGGGGACTCGGGAAGGGTGAAGACGGCGAGGTTGCCGCGCGCCCAGCGGTCGCGCTGCAGCAGGTAGCTGTCGAGGTCGTGCGGCGCGAGGCCCTGGACCAGCACCTCGTCGTGGTAGCGGGTCGTCCAGCCGTGGCGCTGCATGCGGATCGTCGTGTGGAAGTCCTCGGCGATCGTCTCGGTCGCGACGCCGCCGATCTCGAGCAGCGCCTCGCGCCGCAGCACTGCCGAGGAGCCGCACCAGTAGGCGGCGCCGTCGCGGTCCTTGCCGGGGCAGACGACACGGTAGAAGAGCGACTGCTCGTGCCGGCCGACGACGTAGTGCTGGACCGAGTCGTGGTTGAAGAAGTCGTGCGGGCTCTGCACCAGGCAGACGCGCTCGTCGTCGAAGTAGCCGACCATCGCGTCGAGCGCGTCGGGCATCGGCACGTGGTCGGCGTCGAGCATCAGCACCAGCTCGCCCTCGGTGCGCTCGAGCGCCGCGTTGATGTTGCCCGCCTTGGCGTGCGAGTTGTCGGGCCGGGTCAAGTACGCCGCGCCGGCGGTGTGCGCCAGCTCCTCCATCTCCGGTCGCCGCCCGTCGTCGAGCAGGTAGGTCGTGTGCGGGTAGGTCAGCGCGCGGCAGCCGGCCAGCGTCGCCGCGACGACCTCGAGCGGCTCGTCGTAGGTGCAGACGTAGACGTCGATCGCGCGACCCGGCGTCGCCGGCGGTCGCACCACGGCCGGCTGCGACCACGAGTACCAGGCGAGCGTGCCCAGCGCCCAGAGCCCGTAGACCTCGGTCAGCAGCAGCATCGCGAAGAGCACCGGGTTGGCGCCTTCGCCGCTCCAACCGAAGCGCCAGATCAGGTAACCGACGCCCCAGATCAGCGCGCAGAGCGCGAACAGGCGCAGGGGCAGCGGATGGCGGTCGAACCACCGCCCGATACGGGTCTGCGCGCTGCCTTGCACCGTGCCTGCATCGGCGACAGGACGCCTCGCCTTGAGCCATGCACCGCTCCGAAGCCGCCCTACGTACAATCAGCCGCCGGACCGAAGTGCCCCGGAGGGGTGCCGGAGTGGTTGAACGGGGCAGTCTCGAAAACTGTTGGCGTCGCAAGGCGCTCGTGGGTTCGAATCCCACCCCCTCCGCTTTGTAGGGCCAGGTTTGGCTTCAGAGGGCAGTTTGCGAGGATTCGGACAGGCGACCACCGATCCGGTTGCCTACGGCTGAATCCGGCTGCGAACGGGGGCGGCTGGCACCCCATTGGCACCCGAGAGGCCCGCCAACATTTCGTGCCGAGTTCCCGGCCGAACGCGCACAAGAGGATGCGGCTACTGTCCGGCGGCCATGAGCGTCGACTACCTGCGCATTCTCGACCACGCCCTCGGGGCGATGGTCTCGGTTGAGTTCGCGTCCGAGGGGCCGGAGGTGACCGACTATGCGGTCGTCTTGCTGCTCGCGGTGGGAAACAGCACCGAGACGATCCGCGTCTACGACAGCGCTCACGGGCACAACGAGATGCACCGCTATACCCGCAGCGAGGGCAAGCAGGCGGGGACGCCCTTCCACAGCGGTACCCTTGGAGAAGGAATGCGCGCTTCAATCGAGGAGATCGAGGGCGGATACCGCAAGATGATCGAAGGATGGGAACGGCAATGAGCACCGAAAGCAATCGCTCCCCCGCCGCCAAGGTGATGGACGAAGCCATCGACCTCGCCATCGAGGGGCGGTCGCCCTACCCCGAGCGCGCGGCGTTCATCGACGCCGATACGCCTTACGCGGGCCACGAGATTCAGCGAGCCGCCGACGAAGGTCGCTCGGTCGTTCTAGTCGCCGCTGATGGCAGCAGCCGGGTGCTCAAGCCCGACCTGGCTGCTCACTAATCGAGCGCTCCGCTCTTTCGCAGAGTGGGCTAGAGGTGCTCCGCTCGGAGCTACCTTGCGTCGATACGCTCGACCAGCTTGCGCAAAAGGTTGTTCTGCGTTTCGAGCGCCTTCTGAATCATCGAGAGTTGATCGGCGATCCGCATCAGCGACTGCTCGCCAAGGCGGAAAGCAGCAGCTCGCGCTCGCGGGTGTTCTCGGAATCGACACGACCGCCAAAGCGCGGTAGAGGTTCGATTCGGATAGCGGGCCAAACCTCTACCGCGGTCGCTGTCCGGTCAGCGGCCGGGGCCCGCCTCGCATTCGTGCGACTTGCCCCAGCCGGGCAGGCCGTCGCAGCGGTCGTAGCCTTCGCCGCCGTAGAGCTGGTCGCTGCTCGGCCCGCCGTAGAGCTCGTCGTGGCCGCCTTCGCCGTGGCAGCCGTCGTGACCCGGCCCCATGCGGCAGATGTCGTTCCCCGGCCCGCCCCAGCAGCCGTCGCTGCCGGCCCCGGTCTGGCAGTAGTCGTTGCCCGCCCCGCCGACGCAGTCGCTGTTCTGGTTGCCGGTGATGCAGATGTCGTCGCCGGGGCCGCCGATGCAGCGGTTGCGGCGCGCCCCTTCCGAGTAGCAGGTGTCGGGCTCGCCGTTGCCGATGAACTTGTCCGAGCCGTCGCCGAGCCGCGCGGTGAGCGGCACCGGCAGCTTGTCTTCGACTTCGACGAAATCGCCGTTCGGCCCCATGTCGACTTCGATGCCGCCGACGTTGCGCAGGCTGCAGACGGCCATTCGGTGCCCGTGCGCGAAGCGGCAGCCGACCGGCTGGGAGCGGCTCATGGCGCCCTTCACCAGCAGGTGCGAGCCCCGAGCGCTGAGATGCAGGTTCGAGCCCGACGCGGCGCCGTACACGACGATCCGCCCCTGCGGCGTCGCGTTTGCGCAGCCCAGGGCCAACACCAGCGCAACAGCCAGCCCGACGATCGTCACTGTCCCCCGAACCGAGAAGATCGCGAGCAGCTTAGAACACTTTGCTGACGCAATGATCGCCAAGGCGCTCGATCGCCTCGTGCCTGCGCTACTTTTGACCGATGGCCCGGGACGTTCTCGATGAGCACCGTCTGCGGAGGCTGATGGATGTCGGCCGGGGGCTCATCGCCCAGCTCGACCTCGAGGCGGTGCTGAACGAGGTGGTCGCGGTGGCGCGCGAGGTGACCGGCGCCCGCTACGCGGCGCTCGGCATCCTCGACGAAGACCGGCACGAGCTGGAGCGCTTCATCTACATCGGCATCGACGAGGGGACCCGGGCGCGGATCGGCGACCTGCCGCGCGGTCGCGGCGTGCTCGGCGAGTTGATCCGCAACCCGGCGCCGCTGCGCCTGCGCGAGGTCGGCGAGCATCCCCGCTCCTACGGCTTCCCGCCCGGACACCCGCCGATGCACAGCTTCCTCGGCGTGCCGATCGTCGTCCGCGGCCAGGCCTACGGCAACCTCTACCTGACCGAGAAGGAGGACGGGGACTTCGACGCCGCCGACGAGGAAGCGGCGACGATCCTCGCCGAATGGGCGGGGGTGACGATCTTCAACGTGCGCCTCTACGGGCAGTCCGAGGAGGAGCGCGGGGCTCTGGAGCGGGCCGTACACGGGCTCGAGGCGACGACCGAGATCGCCCGCGCGGTCGGCGGCGAGACCGACCGGGCGCGCGTCCTGGAGACGATCGCCAAGCGGGTGCGGGCGCTGGTCGGCGCTCGCTCGCTGCTCGTCATGTTGCACGACGGGGCGCGCTGCGAGGTCGCCGCCGCCGCCGGCGAGTGCGGTTCGGACCCGGTCGGGCGCTACCTGACGGTGGAGCGCGAGACCACGGAGGCGACGATCGTCGCAATGCGGAGCATCGACCTCAAGGCACGCGCCGCACTGCGGGCGCCGCTCAGGTTCCGCGGCCGTATGCTGGGCGCGATCGTCGCGCTGGACCGGGTCGAGGAAGGCCCCGATTTCTTCCCGGAAGACGAGCGGCTGCTGAACGCGGCGGCGGCCAGCGCGGCGACCGCCGTCGCGACCGTCCAGTCGGTCACCGAGGAGCGCCTGCGTCAGACCCTCAAGGCGACCGAGCGCGAGCGGGCGCGCTGGGCGCGCGAGCTGCACGACTCGATCCTGCAGGGGCTCGGCTCGCGCCGGGTCGCGCTCTCCTCGGCGCTGAAGAGCGGCGATGTGGCGCGGCTCACCGACGCGGTCGAGGAGGCGGTCGGCGACATCTCCCGCGACGTCGAAGAGCTGCGCGCGCTGATCAGCGAGCTGCGCCCGGCGACGCTCGACCAGCTCGGCCTGGCCGCGGCGCTGGAAGATCTGGTCGAGCGGGTCGAGCACAGCGCCGAGATCGAGTTCGACGCCGACTTCGAAGTCGCGGCCGAGCGCCTCGATTCGGAGCTGGAGACGGTCGTCTACCGGCTGGTGCAGGAGGCGCTCAACAACGTCGCCAAGCACTCGGGGGCCGGGCGCGCCCAGTTGCAGGTGCGCAGCGACGAGGACCGGCTCGCCGTCCTCGTCTCCGACGACGGCAAGGGCTTCGACCCCACCGACGACACCAGCGGCTTCGGCCTCGCCGGGATGCGCGAGCGGATCGAGCTGGTCGGGGGTGAACTGCAGATCGAATCGAGGGAGGGGGCGGGGACGCGGATCCTCGCCTCGGTGCCGCTGGCGCCGGCGAGTGCCGGCTCAGGTCTCGACCAGGCCGCGGGAGAGCGCGCTCTGGACTAGCTCGGCGCGGCTGGAGACGCCGAGCTTCTGCTGGATGTGGGCGCGGTGGGTCTCCACCGTGCGCACGCTGATGTAGAGCTTTTCGGCGATCTCGGCGTTGGTGTGGCCGAGCGCGATCAGCCGCAGGACGTCGGTCTCGCGTTCGCTCAGGTCGCTCGTCGTCGATTCCGGTTCTGAGGCGAGCTTGGCGCCGAGCGCGGGCTGCAGGTAGGTCTCGCCCGCCGAGGCGCACCGCACCGCCTGCACGAGCTCGTCGTCGGCGGCCTCCTTGAGCACGTAGCCGAGCACGCCGAGCTGCAGCGCCTGGCGCGCGAAGGCCGGCTCTTTCTGCATCGTCAGCACGACGATCTTGGTCTTCGGCGAAGCCTCCCGCATGTCGGGGATTGCCTCGAGGCTGGGCCTGCCGGGCATGTTGAGGTCGAGGATCAGCACATCGGGCTTGTGTCCGCGCACGTAGCGGATCGCGCCGTCGGCGTCCTCGGCCTCGGCGACCACCTCGAAGCCGTCCTCCTCCTCGAGCAGCACCCGCAGCGCCCGCCGCACGACCGTGTGGTCGTCGGCCAAAACGATCGAGATCCCCTCTGCCATCCCCAACGATCCTAACTCCCGGTCCGGCATGTGCCATTCGCCCTTCGGCCGGGAGCACAAACGGGCGATTCTCTAGACTTCGATCTGTGAGGAGAGTTTCGAAGACCCTGGCAGGGGCTCTCGCCGTATTCCTGCTCGCCGTGGGCCTCGGTGCCTGCGGCGGTGGCAGCGGTGACAGCTCGAGCTCGTCGACCGAAGCCGCTCAGGCGCAGACTGCCGGTGGCTCCGGCGGTTCCGGCTCCAAGCAGAGCGAAGCGAAGGGCGGCGAAGGCAAGAAAAGCGGATCCGAAAGCTCCTCGCACAAGGGGGAAGCGACCGAATTCACGCCCAAGCAGCACAGCGACGCCGGCGGCGGCTCGCAGCAGTACGTGCAGAAGGGCGGCGACAACAGCGTGCAGGAATTCGGCAAGGAGGCCGAACAGCAGGAACTCGACGTCGCGGCGGTTGCCCTGCACAACTTCCTCGACGCGCGCGCCGAAGGCAATTGGGCAGCCGCCTGCGACTACATGTCGAAGTCGATCGTCGAATCGTTCGAAAAACTGGCCGCCCAGGCGAAGCAGCTGAAGGAGACGAGCTGCGCCGGGATCCTCGAAAAACTGACCAACCCGGCGGCCAGGTCGGCGATGAAGCAGGAAGCCGAGAAGGCCAACGTCGGCTCGCTGCGGGTCGAAGGCGACCGCTCCTTCGTCATCTACAAGGGCGTCAAGGGCACCATCCTGGCGATGCCGATGGCCAACGAAGACGGCGACTGGAAGGTCGCCAGCCTCGCCGGCACCCCGCTCAACTAGGGCTCGACAGGCAGACCTCCGTCGGACGCTCTACTTGTCTGAGCTTTGACCCATTCCACGAAGTCGTCCTCGGACAGCGCGCTCGGCGATGACGAGGAATTCGGCAAGATCAATCTGCTCATCCATGGTTTCGTGATACCAAGATACCTTGACATGATGACCAAAGCTTTCACGATGCGTCTTCCCGAGGACAAGGCCGCCGAGCTTGAGGCGGTTGCCCGTGCGGATGGCGTGCCCGTTTCGGAGGCCGTGCGCGACGCCATCGATCATCACATCGACGCACGGCGCAAGGACAAGGATTTCCAGGCTCGCCTGAGCCAGCTGATGGAGAATGACAAGCGCGTTCTCGATCGACTCGCTCAGTAAGGCTTTTAAGAGCCGACGCCCGGACTTGAACCGGGGACCCCTTCATTACGAATGAAGTGCTCTACCAACTGAGCTACGCCGGCACTCTTGGTCCCATTCTAGGCGGCGTGGTTCAGGGGTGATGGGCCGCCGGATCCGTCGCGGGGGCGAGTTGACCGGCCTCAGCCGCGCTGGGCGAGGAACGAGATCGAGCTGCCGGGTTGCGCGCAGCTGACCGCTACGCCGCGTTCGCCGGCGGCGCCGAGGCAGCGGTAGTCGCCGTGAACGGTGCAGGA
>DATFMX010000104.1:0-18294 GCA_035266685.1 Solirubrobacterales bacterium | reverse complement strand
TTCTACCCGAGCCGCCTGCCCTACGGCGCGCGCTTCGTCGAAAGCAACTCCTACCTGCACGTGCAGGACCCGCGCGTCTACCACTTCAGGGACACCGACGGCAAGCGCCACGCCGCCTACCGGATGGTCGCCGAGTACGGGCCCGAATATGAAACCCAGTACTTCGGCGTGCAGGGGATCCGCGGCTGGACCGACCCGCCGATCCTCGACAACCCGACCGAAACGCGGACGATCCACGGGCGCGAGTACGAGATCTTCGTCGACGGCGACCGGGTGAAAATGATCGCCTGGCACCGCGGCGACAACACCTACTGGGTCTCCAACAGCCTGCTGCAGTCGCTGACCAACGACCAGATGGTCGGCATCGCGCGCTCGGCAAAGGTGATAATCCCCAACCGCAAGCCACGCAAGCCACAGCAAGGGAGCGCGCAGCGATGACGCAGAGCAGAGAGCCGGTCGGCGTGATCGGCGTCGGTTGGGTCGGCCTGGTGACGGCCTCCTGCTTCGCCGAGCTCGGTCACCCGGTGATCGCGCGCGACATCCTGCCGGAGAAGGTTGCGTCGCTCTCGCGCGGCGAGACGACGATCCACGAGCCCGGCCTCGACGAGCTGCTGGTGCGCAACGCCGAGCGGCTCACCTTCACCACGGAGATGGCCGAGCTGCTCGACGCGGCGCGGCTGCTCTTCGTCTGCGTCGACACGCCGCCGACCCGCTCCGGCGACGCCGACCTCTCGCGCGTGCGGGCCGTGGTCGAGGAGCTGCCGGCCGACGGCGAGCACGTGCTGATCATGAAGAGCACCGTGCCGGCGGGGACCGGCGAGGCGATCCGCCGCGACCGGCCGGGCCTTCCCTACGTCTCCTGTCCCGAGTTCCTCAAGGAGGGGACCGCGGTCGCCGACTTCATGCACCCCGACCGGGTGGTGATCGGCGCCGACGCCGGCGACGAGGCGGCGAGCGACTCGGTGGCGGGGCTGTACGAGCCGCTGGGCGGCGAGCTGGTGCGCACCGACGTCGCCAGCGCCGAGATGATCAAGCTCGCCTCCAACGCCTTCCTGGCGACGAAGATCTCCTTCGTCAACGAGATCGCCAACGTCTGCGAGGAGGTCGGCGCCGACGTCGGCGAGGTCGCCCGCGGCATGGGACTCGACCAGCGCATCGGGCCGTCGTTCCTGCGCGCCGGGATCGGCTACGGGGGCTCGTGTTTTCCAAAGGATCTTAAAGCGCTCAAGCAACTTGCTGGTAACACCGGGTATCACTTCCAGCTGCTCACCGCGGTGATCGAGGTGAACGAGCTGCAGAAGCGCCGCGTGGTGCAGAAGCTGAATAACCACCTCGGTTCGCTGGTCGGCAAGAGGATCGCGCTGCTGGGGCTGGCGTTCAAGCCCGACACCGATGACATGCGGGAGGCGTCGAGCCTGGTGCTGGCGCCGCGACTGCAGGGCGAAGGGGCGGAGGTGGTCGCCTACGACCCGGTGGCCGGCGACGCGGCGCGCGAGCTGCTCGAGGGGGTGGAGCTGCGCGACTCGGCGATCGCGGCGTTGGAAGGCGCCGACGCGGCGGTGCTGGTCACCGAGTGGGGCGAGTTCGCGGCGCTCGACTGGTCCGACGCGGCGAGTCGGATGGCGCGACCGCTGCTGATCGACGGCCGCAACTTCCTCGACCCGAAGAAGCTGGTCGAGGCGGGCTTCGAATACGAGGGCATCGGCAGGGCCGTCGCCCATGAAGTGGCGGGGCGGCCGTCCTAGTGCGCGTGGCCAAGCAGACCAAGGACGCAGGGAGCGTGGCGTGCTCTGCACGCGAGCAACCGAGGACGCCGGTATGCGCCGGCCAGGCGCGCTAGGACATGCAGGCGATTGTTCTTGTCGGCGGCAAGGGGACGCGGCTGCGCCCGCTGACCGAGCGGGTGCCGAAGCCGGCGCTGACCCTGGTCGACCGGCCCTTCCTCGCCTACATGATCGAGTGGCTGGCGGGACACGGGGTGACCGAGGTCGTGCTCGCCTGCGGCTTCCTGCCGGATGTGCTGCGCGAGGCGCTGGCCGGCGAGGAGGAGCGGGCGGGGGTGCGGATCCGCTACGCGGTCGAGCCCGAGCCGCTCGGCACCGCCGGCGCGATCCGCTTCGCCGCCGACCAGCTCGGCGACGAGCTCGACGAGCGCTTCCTGGCGCTGAACGGCGATGTGCTCACCGACCTCGACCTGACGGCGCTGCTGCGCGCGCACGAGCAGTGGGGGGCGGCGGCGACGATCGGCCTGCACCCGGTCGAGGACTCCTCGGCCTTCGGCCTGGTCAGCAGCGGCGAGGGGGGAGAGGTGCTCGAGTTCCTCGAGAAGACCGGCGAGCGCAGGCCGGGCGAGGTCAACGCCGGGATGTACGCGCTGACGCGGCCGGTCCTCAACCTGATCCCGCCGGGCGAGAACGTCTCGATCGAGCGCGACGTCTTCCCGCGCCTGGTCGGCAACCGCCTGCACGGGCTGCTGCTCGACGGCTACTGGATGGACATCGGCACCCCGGAGCGCTACCTGCAGGCGAGCTGGGACATCCTCGAGGGCCGGGTGGCGACCCGGGTCGAGCCCTCGGGCCCCGACATCCTGGTCGACCCGCGGGCGCAGGTGGACGACGCAGCGACGCTCGGCCCGCGCGCCGTGGTCGGCGCGGGCTGCCGGGTCGAGGCGGGCGCCGTGGTGACGGGCTCGGTCCTGCTCGACGGCGCCAGCGTCGGCGAGGATGCGCGCGTGGTCGATTCGATCCTCTCGCCGGGCGCCGCGGTCCCGGCCGGCGCCGAGGTTGCAGGCGCCGTGGCCGCCGAAGGCGAAACACTCCCCGTCTGACCCGTGCTCGACGACGTCCTCGCCATCCCCGATCACCTGCGCGACGCCCTCTGGCGGGTCGAGTCGGCGCGCCTGCCGCGCGGCGGGTCCATGGGCCTGCTCGTCTGCGGGATGGGCGGCTCGGCGGTCGGCGGCGACCTGGCGGCGGCGGCGCTCGGCGAGCGCCTGAGCGCGCCGCTGCTGACCGTGCGCGGCTACTCGCTGCCGAGCTGGCTGAGCGACGGCTGGAGCGTGCTCTGCTCCAGCTACTCGGGCGAGACCGAGGAGACGCTCGCCTGCTTCGCCGCCGCCGAGCAGCTCGGCGCGCGCCGCGTCGTCGCCAGCACCGGCGGGACCCTGACCGAGCGCGCGCGGGAGGCGGGCGACCCGGTGATCGGCCTGCCCGGACTGCTGCCGGCGCCCCGCACCGCCGTCGCCTACATGCTTGTCTGCGCGCTCGAGGTCGCCGCCGCGGCCGGGATCGCACCGCGCCTCGCCGGCGAGATCGAGGCCGCGGCCACCTTCCTCGAGGGCGAGCGCGAGGAGCTGCGCCACCGCGCCGGCGAGGTGGCCGGCGCGATCGGCGACCGCCTGCCGGTGATCTACGGCGCCGGGCCGACCGCCGCCGCGGCGCGGCGCTGGAAGACCCAGGTCAACGAGAACGCCAAGCTGCCCGCCTTCTGCTCGGAGCTGCCCGAGGCGAACCACAACGAGATCTGCGCCTGGGAGGGCGAGCCCGCCTCGTCCCTCGCCGCCGTCCTGCTCGAGGACCGCGACCAGCACCCGCGCGAGCAGCTGCGCTTCGACCGCACCGCCGCCGAGGTGGAGCGCGACGGCGGCCCCGCGATCCGCATCGAGGCGGCCGGCGAGACGCGCAGCGAGCGCCTGCTCTGGACCGTCATGCTCGGCGACCTCGTCTCGCTGGAGCTCGCCGCCGCCCGCGGCGTCGACCCGCTGCCGATCGAAGCGATCGACCGCCTCAAGGCCTCGCTCGGGCATGAATAGGCGGGCGCGGCGAAGCAGGCGCGGCGACAATACGGCGAATCCAGCTTTACTAGCTGCTTTTAGCTAATAACTGTTAGCTTTCTGGGGCGAGTGATCAGCGCGGTCACGCAGGTTGGCTACCACGTTGGTCTCTATGGCGAGAGAGGGGTGGGCAAGACCTCTCTGGCCAGAGTGATGGCTGCGATCTTCAACCAGCCGGGGATCAGGCAGTTTCAGGCAGCGATGGTGAGCTGCCACACCGACGACACCTATGAATCGCTGTGGACGAACATCTTCAGGCGCTTGGAGCGATCCATAGAGAACTTCACGCCCGAGGGTGTCCGCTTCGAGGTGGAGCGCCTCGATCCGCCGGCTCTGATCGTCGTGGATGAGCTCGACCGGCTCGAGAACGACGACGCTTTGACGCTTTTGGCAGACACGATCAAGACGCTCTCCGACAATGCGGTCCCATCGACGATGGTTCTCGTGGGTGTGGCGGCGTCGATCGGCGATCTCATTGGAGAGCATGAGTCGATCATCCGGAATCTGGCCCAGATCGGCATGCCGAGGATGGAGCCCGATGAGCTGAGGGGCATCCTTGCCAAAGGATGCGAGCACGCTCGGTTGAGCATGCAGGGCGAGGCGGTCGAGCGGATCGTCTCCCTATCGGAGGGGCTGCCCCATTACACCCATCTACTGGGTCATCGGTCCGCCGAGCGGGCCGTCCAGGATGATCGCGAGCTAGTGACACTGGATGACGTCGAAGCAGCCATTCCCCAGGCCGTCGATGGCCACACGATCCAAAGCGACTACGTCAAAGCCATCCGCAGCTCCCAGCCCGGGAATCTCTACCGAGAGGTTCTCTTGGCATGCGCCATCGCCCCGAAGAACAGCCTCGGTTATTTCACATCAGGCCAGATTCGAGACCCGCTTGAGGTGGTTGCCGGGCGACGGCTGGACATCCCGGCCTTCTCTCGACACATGAAGGAGTTCCTGGACCCCGACCGTGGGAGCGTTCTCAGGCGAGAGGGCAAGGAACGCTCCTACTCGTATCGGTTTTCCGATCCGATGATGCAGCCATACGTGATCATGAGCTCGCTCACCGATGGCCTGATCTCTACGCGGCAGCTCAGCGAGCTCCAAGGCAGGGCGCGGGTTGCCGAACCGAAGGCGGACGAGGCGTATGCACGAGGCCAGCTGTTCTGAGAACTCCTTTGCCTGAGGCTCGGTGCCGGATTTCTCCTATCCTTGCGCTGACCGACAAAGACGAAAGGAAACATGGCAACCGCCACCTCACCCGCCACCACCGATTACAAAGTCGCCGACATCGGCCTCGCCGAGTTCGGGCGCAAGGAGATCGCTCTCGCCGAGGTAGAGATGCCCGGCCTGATGCAGACCCGCGAGGAGTTCGCTGCCGAGCAGCCGCTGAAGGGAGCGCGGATCACCGGCTCGCTGCACATGACGGTGCAGACCGCCGTGCTGATCGAGACCCTGATCGCCCTCGGCGCCGAGGTCCGCTGGGCGAGCTGCAACATCTTCTCGACCCAGGACCACGCCGCCGCCGCGATCGCCGCCGCCGGCATCCCCGTCTTCGCCTGGAAAGGCGAGACCCTGGAGGAGTACTGGTGGTGTACCGAGCAGGCCCTGCTGTGGCCCGACGGCGAAGGCCCGAACATGATCCTCGACGACGGCGGCGACGCGACCCTGCTCGTCCACAAGGGCGTCGAGTTCGAGAAGGCGGGCGCCGTGCCCGACCCGGCCACGGCCGACTCGGAGGAGTTCCGCGTCGTGCTCGAGACGCTGCAGCGCTCGCTCGAGTCCGACCCGCAGCGCTGGACGCAGATCGCCGAGGCGATCAAGGGGGTCACCGAGGAGACGACGACCGGCGTTCACCGGCTCTACCAGCTGGCTGAGACCGGCGACCTGCTGTTCCCGGCGATCAACGTCAACGACTCGGTCACCAAGTCGAAGTTCGACAACCTCTACGGCTGCCGTCACTCGCTGATCGACGGGATCAACCGCGCCACCGATGTGATGATCGGCGGCAAGGTCGCCGTCGTCTGCGGCTACGGCGACGTCGGCAAGGGCTGCGCGGAGTCGCTGCGCGGCCAGGGCGCCCGCGTGATCGTCGCCGAGATCGACCCGATCTGCGCCCTGCAGGCGGCGATGGAGGGTTACGAGGTGCGGACGCTCGAGCAGGTCGTCGAGACGGCGGACATCTTCGTCACCGCGACCGGCAACAAGGACATCATCACCGCCGATCACATGGCGCGGATGAAGCACAACGCGATCGTCGGCAACATCGGCCACTTCGACAACGAGATCGACGTCGCCGGGCTCGAAGCGTCTGCCGCCGAGAAGGTCAACATCAAGCCGCAGGTCGACGAGTGGCGCTTCTCCGACGGCCACTCGATCGTCCTCCTCTCCGAGGGCCGGCTGCTCAACCTCGGCAACGCGACCGGGCACCCGAGCTTCGTGATGTCGAACTCGTTCACCAACCAGGTGATCGCGCAGATCGAGCTCTACGGCCAGCCCGAGGGGTTCACGGCCAAGCAGGTCACGGTGCTGGCCAAGCACCTCGACGAGAAGGTCGCCCGACTGCACCTCGAGGCGCTCGGCGTCAGCCTCACGGAGCTCTCGGAGGACCAGGCCGCCTATCTCGGCATCCCGGTCGACGGCCCCTACAAGCCCGACCACTACCGCTACTAGGTCGGGGCGCCTGAGCGGACGATGAAGGCGATGGTCCTCGCAGCCGGGCTCGGCACCCGGCTGCGACCGATCACCTATGCGATGCCGAAGCCGATGGTGCCGGTGCTCAACCGGCCGGTGATGGAGCACGGCGCGCGGCTGCTCGCCCGGCACGGCTTCGCGGACGCGATCGCCAACCTGCACTGGTTCCCCGAGCTGATCGAAGGCCACTTCGGCGACGGCTCGGACTTCGGCCCGAAGCTCTCCTACAGCTACGAGGACCAGCTTCTGGGGACGGCGGGCGGCGTGCGCAAGGCGGCCGAGTTCCTCGGCGACTCCTTTCTCGTGCTGGCCGGCGACGCGCTGACCGACATCGATCTGGGGGCGATGCGCGAGTTTCACGAGTCCCACGACGGGCTGGTGACGATGGCGACCAAGCGGGTCGCCGAGACCGACCAGTTCGGCGTCGTGATCGCCGCCGCCGACGGCCGCATCCAGGGCTTCCAGGAGAAGCCCGACCCGGCCGAGGCGCTCTCCGACCTGGCCAACACCTGCATCTACATGTTCCGCGCCGAGGTCTTCGACTACTTCCCGGCGCCGGGGACGAGCAACGACGCCGGCCCCGAGGACCCACCCGAGTTCGCCGACTGGGCCAAGGACGTCTTCCCGGCGCTGCTCGAGGCCGATGTGCCCTTCTACTCGCACGAGATCGACGCCTACTGGAACGACATCGGCAACCTCGGCGAGCTGCGCCAGGGCAACATGGACGCGCTGCACGGCGCGGTCGCGGTGGAGCCCGGGGCGCCCGAGGTGTCCGAGGGCGTGCGCGCGGCGAGCCCGCTGGAGGGCGTCGAGGCGACGGCCCCGGTTCTCGTCGGCGAGCGGGTCGAGTTCGGCGCCGGCGTGAAGCTCGACGGACCGGCGATCATCGGCGAAGGCTGCCGTGTCGGCGAGGGCTCGATCGTGCGCGACGCGATCCTGCTCCAGGGCGCCGAGTTGCCGCCGAAGTCGATCCTCGTCGGGGGGATTTTCGCGCGGGCGTAGTGGGGAAGGCGAGGCCCGGGTGTCCCCCTATGAGAACCCGCGTGGGGTGCGCCGGCGGGGCGTCCCCCTACGAGAACCCGCCACCGGTTGCGCGGCGGGGTGCGGGCGGGCGTGCCGGCTCACAAGTTCTCTACGGGGGACACCCCGCCGGCGCTTCGCGGGAGCTTGAATGCCTACAAGCGGCGCGTGAAGGTGATTGCGGCGACGCGGATCGCTCCGGAATTGCGTAGAGCTTGGGCACAGGATGAGAGGGTGGCGCCGGTTGTCAGGACGTCGTCGATCAGTAGGACGCTGCGGGGGGCTTCGCCGCGGGCCTGAATGACCGGTGGGTGGCCGATGCGCTCGGCGCGGCGCCTGCCCACCTGGCGCCCTCCGCCTCGACGCGTGAGGCAGGCCGACAGCGGTAAGTCCGTTCTCGCCGCGAGAGATCGCGCCAGCTCCGCCGCCGGGTCGAAGCCCCTCGCGTAGGACCGAAGGCGGGCTGTCGGGACGGGGACGATGGTGCCGCTGAGCAGAGTGCCGGGCGCCAGCCACTGGATCCGGTCGGTGGCCAGCTCGGCGACCGGCAGCAGGCGGCGGAACTTGAGCGCGGCGACGAGGTCGCGGGCGACGCCCTCGTGGGGCGCCGAGGCCCAGGCCCGGTCGACGCCGGGCGGTCCGGCGCCCTCGAGCGGATCCATCGAGGCGAGGCGCCGTGAGCAGCGGGTGCAAAGCGTCGCCTCGCGGCGACAGCTCCGACCGCATGCGGCACAGAGTGGAGGGACGAGGCCGGTGGCGACTGCGTGGAGGAGCTTCATGCTCCGAGCCTGCAAGGCGCCGACGCGCGCGTGGCGCGCCAGATGTCATTTTTCCGTCACATCTTCGCGCCGACTATGAGGCGAGCAGCGGCGGGGGGTCCCCCGTAGAGAACTTGTGAGCCAACCCGCCCGCCCGCACCCTGCCGCGTAACCGGCGGCGGGTTCTCATAGGGGGACCCCCGCCGCTGCGCCCCCCGCGGGCTCTCGTAGGGGGATGCCCGACCCTCTCCCCCGCAACGTCCGTAGAAATCCCCATTGCCCAAAACCGGGTAGAGGCGTAGCATCGGGTCAGACCCAACAGAGGAGGCAGATATGCGGATCGAGGTGCGCGGGCGCAACGTCGAGGTTGACGATGAGCTGAGGGAGCACGTGGTCAAGCGATTTCGCCGCGTTGGGCGGCAGGTCTCCGAATTCGCGACGCTCGATGTGACCCTCTGGGAAGAGCGCAACCCGGCGATCGCCGACAGCCAGGTCGCCGAGGCGACGCTGCGGCTGAAGGGCGTGACCCTGCACGCCAAGGAGTGCTCGCCCGAGATGGGCCACAGCGTCCACGAACTGTCCGAGGACATCCGCCGCCAGGTCAAGAAGCATCGCGAGAAGCGGCGCAAGCGGGCGCGGACGCGGCGCCTGGTCAACCAGCTGCGGGGCCGCACCGCCGAAGCCTGAATAACGCGCTTCGGCCAGACAGCTACCCTTGAGCCATGGCTAATGCCAGGGACATGGTCACCCGTGCGCTGCGCGTCGGCGAGGGGAGGAAATTCAAGGCCTACGAGAAGCGGGCGAAGCAGATCGGCGTGATCGAGCCGGAGATGGAGCTGCTCAGCGACGAGGAGATACGCGCCGAGGCCGACTCGCTGCGCGAGCGGGCCCGCGGCGGCGAGTCGCTCGACGAGCTGCTGCCGGAGGCCTTCGCGCTGACCCGCGAGGCGGGGCGGCGGGCGCTCGGCCAGCGCCACTTCGACGTCCAGCTGGTCGGCGGCATGGCGATGCACGACGGGGCGATCGCCGAGATGAAGACCGGCGAGGGCAAGACGCTGACCGCCACCCTGGCGGTCTTCCTCAACACGCTCGGCGGCGAAAGCGTCCATGTCGTCACCGTCAACGACTACCTGGCGCGCCGCGACGCCGAATGGATGACGCCGATCTACGAGGCGCTCGGGGTGACCGTTGCCGCGATCCAGGACTCCGACGACCACGACGCGCGGCGGGTCAAATACGCCTGCGACGTCGTCTACGGCACCAACTCGGAGTTCGGCTTCGACTACCTGCGCGACAACATGGCCGAAGCGATCGAGCACTGCGTTCAGCGCGACCACCACTTCGCGATCGTCGACGAGGTCGACAACATCCTGATCGACGAGGCGCGGACGCCGCTGATCATCTCCGGCGCCCCCGAACAGGCGGCCCAGATCTACTACCAGTTCGCCCGCCTGGCGCGCCAGATGGAGGGCCGGCCGGCGAAAGACAGGCTCAAATCGCTGGGCGAATCGAAGGACACCTCCGAGGCCGACTACGACTACGAATACGACGAGAAGCACAAGACCGTCTCGCCGACCGAGCGCGGGGTCAAGCGGGCGGAGGAGTTCCTCGGCGTCGACAACCTCTACCTGGGCGAGCACGGCACGCTGGTCAACCACCTCGGGCAGGCGCTGAAGGCCGAGTCGCTCTACAGCAAGGACAAGGACTACGCCGTGGTCGACGGCCAGGTGATGATCATCGACGAGTTCACCGGCCGCATCCTCGAGGGCCGGCGCTGGTCGGAGGGCCTGCACCAGGCGGTCGAGGCGAAGGAGGGGGTGGCGATCGGCGAGGAGAACCAGACCCTGGCGACGATCACCCTGCAGAACTACTTCCGCCTCTACGACAAGCTCGCCGGGATGACCGGAACGGCGCTGACCGAGGCGACCGAGTTCATGAAAATCTACAAAGTGCCGGTGGTCGAGATCCCGACCAACCGGCCGATGGTCCGCGCCGACCTCAACGACCAGATCTTCAAAACCAAGGACGGCAAGTGGAAGGCCGTGCTGGCGGAGATCGTCGCCCGGCACGAAAAGGGCCAGCCGATCCTCGTCGGCACCGTCTCGGTCGAGGTTTCGGAGATGATCTCGGCGGAGCTGAAGCGCAACGGGATCGAGCACGCGGTGCTCAACGCGAAGCCCGAGCACGCCGAAAAAGAGGGTGAGCGGATCGCCGAAGCGGGCCGCAGGGGCGCGGTGATGATCGCGACCAACATGGCCGGCCGCGGCGTCGACATCAAGCTCGGCGGCGACCCCGAGCACATGGCGCACAAAGAGCTCAAGCAGCAGGGCATGAACCCGGGCGACGAGGGCTTCGAGGAGGCGCTGCGGGCGAAGATCGAGGAGCTCGAGCCGCAGACCAAGGCCGAGGCCGACGAGGTGCGCGCGCTCGGCGGCCTCTACATCTGCGGCACCGAGCGGCACGAATCGCGCCGCATCGACAACCAGCTTCGTGGCCGCTCCGGCCGCCAGGGCGACCCGGGGGAGACGCGCTTCTTCCTCTCCGCCGAAGACGACGTCATCCGCCTCTTCTCCGGCGACCGCATCTACAAAATCCTCGACCGCCTGGGGCCGGTGGACGAGGAGGGCGAGGAGATGCCGCTGGAGGCGAAAATGCTGACGAAAACGGTCGAGGGCGCGCAGAAGAAGGTCGAGGAGCAGAACTTCCTGATCCGCAAACGGGTGCTCGAGTACGACGATGTGATGAACGAGCAGCGCCGCGTCGTCTACAGATACCGGCGCGAGATCCTCGAGGGGCGCGACATGTCCGACATCGTCCGCGACGAGCTCGAGGGGGTGATCGAGCGGATCGTCGACGAGTACACGCCCGGCGACGACCTCGAAGAGTGGGATATGCCGGGGATGGAGCAGCAGCTGCGCCAGATCTGGCCGATCAGCGTCGAGGTCGGCACGCTGACGCCGGAGAGCGTCGACCGCGAAAAGCTCAAAGACGAGCTCGACGAGGACGCGATGAGCGCCTACGACGGCCGCGAGGGAGAGCTCGGCGAGGAGCTGATGCGCTACCTGGAGCGCTCGATCCTGCTGCAGGTGATCGACAACCGCTGGCGCGAGCACCTCTACGACATGGACTACCTGCGCGAGGGCATCCACCTGCGCGGCTTCGCCCAGATCGACCCGCTCGTCGCCTACAAAAACGAAGGTTTCGCGATGTTCGAGGAGCTGATGCACTCGATCTGGGAGGAATTCAGCAAACTCGTCTTCAACGCCGAGATCGAAATCGACCCCGGCCAGCAGATCGAAGGGGTGTTCGGCAACGGCGGTGGCGCGCCGACCGCGCTCGACTACTCCGGCGGCACCCCGGACGCGCAGCCCTCGGCCCTGCAGGAGGTCGCCGCGGGCGGCGGCATCAGCGTCACCGAAGGCACGGCGCGCCCGAACGGCGGCGGCAACGGAGCGCCCCCGCAGGAGGTCGTCGAGACGGTGGTTAAGGACGAGCGCGAAAAAGAAATCGGTCGCAACGATCCCTGCTGGTGTGGCAGTGGAAAAAAGTACAAGAAGTGCCATGGCGCGTAGGGCGTCTGCGAGACCATCCCGGTAGGACCTCCACTTAACTTTTTTGAAGGTTCGGGGTGCAGCTGGCGCCCGGATCAGTCGACAAAAAAGTACAAGACGTTCCGGCCCTACCGGGATGGTCTCTAAGCTGGCGCCCGTGAGCCACGACCCGATCCGCGAGTTCATCCGCGCTTTCAACGAGCGCGACCTGGATGCGTTTGTTTCCGTGCTCGATCCGGAGGTGGAGCTTCATTCGATGAAGGGGCTGCGGAAGGGGCGCGAGGCGGCGCGGTTGTGGGCTACGCGTAAGCCCGGGGGGGTGCAGCAGACGATCGAGGTCGAGGAGCTGTATGAGGACGGGACGGAGTCTGGCGCCGGGACCGCCGTGGCGCTGATCAGGCGGGTCTGGCGTTGGGACGAGGACGGGTCGCATGCGTCGACCGACGAGCTGGCCTGGTACTTCGAGCTGCACGATCACAAGGTGCGCAGCTGGCGACCCTTCGAAGACCGCCGCGCCGCGCTGCACGCCGGGGGCTTCGACCACGCCGTTCGCTAGCTCCGGTGCGCCTTTCCCACGCATGAGGTGGGAAAGGCGCATCGGAACCGAATAACCTCTCCGGCATGGCCGATGCCGCCCAGACCGAATCGGTTCCGGCGCGGCTCGCCGAGATCCGCGGCCAGTTGAAGCTGCTCGCGGACTACCTTTGACCCGGCCACGCTGAGGGACCAGGCAGAGCGGCTGGAGGAGGAGATGGGCCGGCCCGGCTTCTGGGACGACCAGGAGACGGCCGCGCGCACCTCTTCAGCGCACGCGCGCGCCCAGCGCCGGCTGAAGACCTTCGAGCAGCTCGAAGCCGAGGCCGGCGACCTCGACGAGCTGGCCGAGATGGCGGCCGAGGACGAGGAGATGGCGACCGAGCTGGAGACCCAGCTCAAGTCGGTCGAGTCGCGGCTCGCCGAGCTGGAAGAGGCGCGCCTGTTCAGCGGCCAGTACGACGGCGGCGACGCGGTCGTCTCCGTGCATGCGGGCGCCGGCGGCACCGACTCCCAGGACTGGGCGGAGATCCTGCTGCGGATGTACCTGCGCTGGGCGGAGCGGCGCGGCTTCGAGGTCGAGATGAAGGAGGCTTCGCCGGGGGAGGAGGCCGGCCTCAAGTCGGCGACCTTCATCGTCCGCGGCGAGAACGCCTACGGGCTGTTCGCGGCGGAGCGCGGCGTACACCGGCTGGTGCGGATCTCGCCGTTCGACTCCTCGGCCCGCCGCCACACGAGCTTCGCCCAGGTCGACGTCGGGCCGCTGGTCGACGAGGGGGTCGAGGTCGAGATCGACGACGCCGACCTGCGCATCGACACCTACCGCGCCTCCGGCGCCGGCGGCCAGCATGTCAACAAGACCGACTCGGCGGTGCGGATCACGCACCTGCCGACCGGCGTCGTCGTGCAGTGCCAGAACGAGCGCTCGCAGACGCAGAACAAGGCGGTGGCGATGCAGCTGCTGCGCTCGAAGCTGATCGAGCTCGAGGAGCGCAAACGGGCCGAGGCGCTGGCGCAGGAGCGGGGCGAGGTCAAGGAAGTCGCCTGGGGCTCGCAGATCCGCAGCTACTTCCTGCACCCTGACCAGCGGGTGAAGGACCACCGGACCGGGCACGAGGCGGGCGACGCCCAGCGGGTGCTCGACGGCGATATAGACGATTTCATCAGGGACTATTTGAACAAGACGGCGGCGTCCTCCGCCAAGTAGGCGGGGCTGCCGCCGCCGGGTCACGGGGCGGGCGAGGGACGGGCGCCCCTCCGACGGAACCCGCCGCCGGTTACGCGGCGAGGGACGGTCGGGCGGGTTGGCTCACAAGTTCCGCTGGAGGGGCACCCGTCTCTCGCCGCAGGACGGGGTCTTGAAGCGGACGGTGATCCGCTTCACCGGTCTCCGACCGAGCTCCCTGGTGATGCGGAGGACGCCGGTTCGGCCGAGGTGGCGGTGGATGGAGGCGATGCGTTTGGCGCCCGCGCGAACCTGGATGGTCACCGGGGTGGGTGCGGAGCTGGTGTAGCCGATCGTCAGCTTCAGCCGGTGGCGGTGGAGGACGGCGTGGGCGTGGGCGCTGCGTAGGGCGCACCGGGCGGGGGCGGTGGAGCTCGGGCCGGCGGCGGCTTCGCGCGCCGTTTCTTCGGCTTCGGTGCAGACTTCCTTCGCTTCGGCGGCGGTGATTTCGCCTTCCGTCGCTTCTTCTTCGGCGATATCGCATTCTTCTTGCGCGAATTCGGCTTCCAGCTGCGCATCGCCTTCTTCGCCTTCGGCTTCGAGTTCGAATTCTTCTTCGAAGGCGAAAGGCGTCGCTCCGGGCGTCGGCGACGCGGCCTGGGCCGACTTCACTCCGAGCAGCAGGGCGGCTAGCGCGAGCGGCAGGACGAAGGCGCAGAACCAGGCCGCGCGGGCGATGCGGTCGCTGTGGTTGTGCGCGGTCGTGTCGGTGTTCCGATCCACGCCTCCCGTATCGGCCCTGCAGCCGATCCGCTTGAGCAACGAGATTCTACTCCCGTCCGTCCAGCACGCCCTCCATCTCGAGCAGCGCTTCCTTCATCGGCAGGCCGCCGCCGTAGCCGCCCAGCGCGCCGCCGCTGCGCAGCACGCGGTGGCAGGGGACGACGATCGGGATCGGGTTGGCCCCGCAGGCGGTGCCGGCGGCGCGCACGGCGCGCTCGTTGCCGGCGCTGCGGGCGATCTCGGTGTAGCTCAGGGTGCGGCCGTAGGGGATGCGGTCGATCGCGCGCAGAGCGCGCCGGCGGAAGCCCTTGCTGAGCTGCCAGTCGAGCGGCAGGTCGAACTCGCGCAGGCGGCCCTCGAAGTACTCGTCGAGCTGGCGGCGGGCGTCGTCGAGCCACGCCGGCGCCTCCAGGATGCGCGGCGAGATCCGCACGGCGAGGTCCTCCAGCGCCTCCCCGGCGTCGTAGTTCGGCAGGCTGAGCTTGACCAGCCCGCGCGGCGTGGTGGCGAGGAGCAGCGGGCCGAAGGGCGAGTCGACGGTGGCGTAGGCGACGTCGAGCAGTCCCTGCTCGGCGGCGCGCTCGGTCAGTCTTTCGAGGCTTGCGTTCATGCCAGCTCCTTTCGCAGGCGCTTCATTCCCTCGTGCAGGCTGCGCCGCGCCGCGTCGGGCGAGCAGCCGAGCGCCGCGGCGATCTCGGCGTGGGGGAGGTCGCAGGCGTAGCGCAGCGCGACCGCGGCCCGCTGCTTCGGCGGCAGCGCCCCGACCAGCGCCCAGAGCCCGTCGTCGAGCTGCGGCTCGGCGGTCGCGCCGCCCAGCTCCTCCGGCTCGGCCACCGGCAGCGGCCGTCGCCCGTTCGCCCGGTGCTGGTCGATCGCCTTGCGGTGGGCGATCGTCAACAGCCAGCCGCGCAGGTTGCGATCGTCGTCGAGCCGCGGATACGCCCGCAACGCCGCCAGGAAGGTCTCCTGAAAGCAGTCCTCCGCATCGGCCCGCCCCACGGCCCCCCGCAACACCGCCATCACATCGGCGGCATGGTCGTCCAGCAGAGCTTGAAACGGCGGCAGCACGGTCACTTACGGGATTAAACGCCCTGGCTCTTGCAAGCGTGAGATTGAGGACAGGATCACCTACTTGCATGCTACATGCAATAATTGCAAGTAAGTAGATGAGTACGGCAATCGCTGAAAGTGCCTTGAATGGATCGCCCTTGCGCGTAGGACCCAGGCTGCTCGAGTTGCCCGAGGACCAGTGGCTCGAGCGCAAGTCATCTCGCGTTGCCGCGAAGGATCTCGCGAAGGCCTTGCTCGGGTTCGCCAATGCGGACGGCGGGATCGTCGTGGTCGGACTTGCGGAAGGGGAGATTGAGGGGGTCGATGACCATCCAGGCAGGCTCAATGCCCTGCTACAGGCGAATATCGACTTCTGCATGCCGCCCGTTCGGGCGAACCATCGCTTTGTCGCTTGCGTCGATGGCGATGGACTTGCCCTGCGCCTACTCGTCTTTGAGGTCGATTCCAGCCCGACCGTGCACACGAATCAGCGGGATGAAGTGTTCCTGCGAGTAGGTGACGAGACCCGGCGATTGACCTTCGCACAGCGGCAGGAGTTGTTGTACGACAAGGGCCAGGCAAGCTATGAGGCTCGTCCATCCGGTGCCGGCTTTGACGCCCTCGATCGCGAGCAGCTCGGCTACTACGCCGAAGCGCTGGGGGCAACCGACCCGATGGGTCTGTTGCGGGCACGAGGATTGGCAACCGATGAAGAATTGACCGTTGCCGGCGTCCTTCTCTTCGGCGAGCATCCCCAGGCGCTTTTCCCGGAGGCTCTGATCAGAGTGCTCCGCTACCGGGGAAGTGAGCGCGGTAGCGGCTCGCGGCAACAGCTGATCGAGGACGTGCGGGTGGAAGGCCCGATCCCGCTGCAGCTTCTAGACGCGAAAGATCAGATCGAACGACTGCAGCCGACCAGGACGGCGCTGCAGGTGAGCGGCAGGTTTGGTGAGGTGCCCCTTGTGCCGCCGGACGTCTGGCTCGAGGGTCTGGTGAATGCGGTGGTTCACCGTTCGTACAGCTCAGCCGGAGATCACATCCGAGCAGAGATCTTCGACGACAGGATCGAGATATCGAGTCCAGGCCGGTTTCCGGGGCTGGTAGACCTGAGCGATCCGCTCAAGGCGACGCGATTTGCACGTAATCCTCGTATTGCCCGGGTCTGCGCCGACCTGAATTTCGGTCAGGAACTAGGCGAGGGCATTCGCCGCATGTTCGAGGAGATGCGACAGGCCGGATTAACGGATCCGGCCTACCGCCAGACCTCGGGTAGCGTTGAGCTCCAGCTCTTTGGCGACGCCGTCAACGCGCGGCTGGACGAGCATCTGTCGGAGAACGCGCGTGCGATAACTCGCTGCCTTCGCGAAGCAGGGCGGCTGAGCACTGGCGAAGTCACGGAAGAACTCGGCGTCTCCCGCCCGGTCGCCCAGAGGGAGCTGAATCGGTTGCGCGAGGCAGGCATAGTTGAATGGGTGGGAAAGTCGCCACGCGACCCGCGCGCGTACTGGCGACTGAAGACCGCCTAACGCTACTTGCAACTGACGGAGCTAAGACTTGAAATCTTCGGTCGAAGAAGGCTGCAAATCAGCACCTTTACTTGAAATCGAACCACTTGTAGAGCACGCTCTCGCCGAGGATCTGGGAGCCGGGGATGTGACTTCGGCGGCGACCGTGCCCGAGGGGGCGCGGGCTCGGGCGCGGATCGTGCAGAAGGAGCCGGGGGTGGTGTTTGGGCTCGACCTCGTCGCCGAGGCGATGCGGCAGCGTGGGGTCGAGGACGTCGACAAGCTGGTGGTCGAGGGGCAGTGGCGGGACGGGGTGCCGGCGGAGGTGGCGCTGGCGAGTGGGCCGGCGGCGGGGCTGCTGGCGGCCGAGCGGGTCGCGCTCAACTTCCTCGGCCACCTGTCGGGGATCGCGACGCTTACCGCGCGCTTCGTCGAGGCGGTCGCGGGAACCGGCGCGCGGATCCTCGACACGCGCAAGACGACGCCGGGCCTGCGGGCGCTGGAGAAGGCGGCGGTCGCGGCTGGGGGCGGCGTCAACCACCGCATGGGCCTCTACGACGCGATCCTGATCAAGGAGAACCATGTCGCCCTCGCCGGCGGCGTCGCCAAGGCGATCCACGCCGCCCGCACGGCGCAGCCCGAGATGCCGCTGGAGATCGAGTGCCGCAATATGGACGAGGTCGCCTACGCGCTGGGCGCGGGCGCCGACCGCCTGCTGCTCGACAACATGGAGCCGGAGATGCTGCGCAACGCCGTGAAGCTCCGCGACGAGCACGGCTCCGGCGCCCCGAAGCTGGAGGCCTCCGGCGGCGTGACGCTTGAGACGGTCCGTGGAATCGCGGAAGCAGGCGTCGACTACATCTCCGTCGGAGCGCTCACCCACTCGGCGCCTACGCTCGATTTCAGCATGCTCGTCGACCTGCCGTAGAGGGACGGGCACCCGTCCCTCTCACTTCAGCAATCGAGAGAACCGGCGGTCCTTGAGCACGCGGCCCCCGGTCTGCTCCTTCGGGCAGTAGTTGGTCTGGTGCTCAGCGAAGTAGACCGCCTCGATCGTCGTGCCGCAGCGCGGGCAGGGCTCGCCCTCGCGCCTGTGGACCTGTAGCGGCATCGGCAGCTTGTCCGGTAGGTCGGCGCCGATCGTCGCCTCGTAGTGCTCGATCGCGTCGCCGAGCACGTGCAGGGCGGCGTGCAGGCGCTCGACCTCCTCGTCGCTCAGCTCCGTGCCCTGCTTGAAGGGGGAGAGGCGCGCCCCCCAGAGGATCTCGTCGACCCAGGAGCGGCCGATGCCGGCGATGTCGCGCTGGTGGCGCAGCAGCGGGTGCAGGTGGCGCGGCTGGTCGATCGCCGCGGCGAAGGCGTCGAGCGGCGGAGCGGGCCAGGCTTCGGGGCCGAGGCTCGCCACCGC
>DATFMX010000103.1:0-6028 GCA_035266685.1 Solirubrobacterales bacterium | reverse complement strand
ACGCCGGCCTCTCCCTGGTCGGCTTCCTCATCGCCCTCTTCTTCGTCGGCGGGCGGCTCCTAGGGCGAACGCCGGCGGACCCGATTCGCCCCGGGACCGGCTAGAAGCCTGTCCCTTCCCCCGCCGCCGCTGAGCAGATCGTTGCCGAGCCCGCCGACCAGCACATCATCTCCCGGCCCACCGTAGAGCTGGTCGCCGCCACGACCGCCGATCAGCCGGTCGTTGCCCCTGCCGCCGATCAGCTTGTCGCTCGCCGAGCCGCCGATCAGCGTGTCGTCGCCGCCGCCGCCGCGCATCGTCACCGGCGCCTTGACCGAAGCGGCGACATGGACGCGGTCTTCGCCGCCGCCCGCGTTGACTTCGAAGCCGGCGATCGAGGGCGCGTCGCAGACCAGCTGATAAGAATCTTCGGCGGGGTGTTCGCAGACTTCGCCGCCGACTTCGAGCTGGACCACCGAGTCGATCACGTACTTGCGGCCGTCGTGGCTTAGCCAGACCCTGATCATGTTGGCTTCTTCGCCGCCGGCCAGCAGCACGGTGTAGGTCTTCGTCGTGGCATGCCCGACCGCAGGCGCGAGCAGCGCCGGGATGGCGAGCAGGATGAGCACGATCCTCTTCACTAGTTAGGGAACAACACGACCTTGCCTACGTTGCGGCGTTCGGCGATAAATCTGTGCGCGTCGCCCGCCCGCTCGAAGGGAAAGGCCTCGGCAACGACGGGTTGCAGGCTGCCGCTTTGCAGATCGGCCATCAGGGGATCGACGAGGCGGTCGAAGTCGCCCTCGGCGTCCCACCACTTGAGCATGTTGAGGCCGAAGACGCCCTTGTTCTCGTTCATCATCATCAGGCTCTTCCACCAGGGCATCGTCGCCGTCGGCATCGCCGCGAGGCCCTTCAGCGTCGCGGCGATGTCGCGACGGCCCTCGCGCGAGTTCTCCGAGATCCCGTACATCACCAGGCGCCCGCCTTGACGCAGCAGCCGGTAGTCCTTGCGGAACGAGGTCGGGCCGAGGGCGTCGATCGCCAGGTCGACTCCCTCGCCGCCGGTGATCCGCATCACCTCCTGCTCGAAGTCGAGCGTGCGGTAGTCGATCGGGTGGCGAACGCCCTGAGCTTCGATCGCCTCGTGCTTGGAGGCCGAGGCGGTGCCGAAGATCTCGGCGCCGATGTTGCGCGCGATCTGCGTCGCCGAGATGCCGACGCCCCCGGCGGCGGCGTGGATCAGCACCCGATCGCCCTCGCGCAGCCCGCCCATCACGACCAGCGCCGCATAGGCGGTGCCGTAGTTGACCGGGAACGCCGCGCCCTGCTCGAAGCTCAGCGCCTCGGGCAGCGGCCAGGCCTGCGAGGCGGCGACCGTGACCAGCTCGGCCTGGCCGCCGAAACGGGTGCCGGCGACGACCCGGTCGCCGACCGCGTGCTCGGTGACGCCCTCGCCCACCGACTCGACCTCGCCGGCGACCTCGTAGCCGAGCACGCAGGGCGGCTTGGGAGCGTCCGGATACAGCCCGACGCGCGCCATCGTGTCGGCGAAGTTGATCCCCGCCGCCCTGACCGCGATCCGAACCTCGCCCGGCCCGACCGGCGGGTCGGGACGCTCCTGCACCTGCAGGACCTCATAGCCACCCGCGCCGGTCAGCACCACCGCCTTCATCGGCGGAGCCTACCTCGCGCTAGAGATCGACCGAGCGGCCGACCGAGAACCCGTCGAGCTCGAGGATCTTCTCGATCGTCTCGGCTCGCACCGGCGCGTCGGTGGTCAGCGCCATCACCGCCTGCTCGCCGCCGGGTTCGGCGCCGACCGCGGCGGAGATGATGTTCACGCCCTCCTCGCCGAAACAGGAGCCGACCCGGCCGATCATCCCCGGACGGTCGGCGTAGCGGAAGACCGCCAGGTGGTCGGCGAACGGCAGGTAGAAGCTCTCGCCCCAGACCGAGACCAGGTAGGGCTCGTTGCGCGGCCCGACGCCGGTGCCGGCGACCTCGACCGCATCGGGGCCGGAGCCGAGCCGCACGGTGATCAGCTCGGTGAAGTCCTCGGAGCCGCTCTCCTTCGTCTCGACCAGGTCGATTCCCCGCTCCTCGGCCATCTGCGGCGCGTTGACCAGGTTGACCGGCTCCTCGGTGTGGCCGGAGAGGATGCCGACCAGCACGGCGATGCCGAGCAGGCGGGTGTCGTGGGCGGCGATACGGCCGCGGAACTCGACCGTGACCCCGCCGATCGAGCCGTCGCCGAGCCCCTGGGCGAGCCGGCCGAGCTTTTCGCAGAGCGGCACGAAGGGCGCCAGCGCCTCCATCTCCTCGGGGCGCATGGCGGCTATGTTGACCGCGTTGGTGACGACGCCGCCGTTCAGCGCCGCGATCACCTGTTCCGCCGTGACCACGCCGGCGCGGTCCTGCGCCTCGGCCGTCGAGGCGCCGAGGTGCGGCGTGACGACGACGTCGTCGCGGCCGAAGATCGGATGGTCGGTGAACGGCTCCGCGGGGAAGACGTCGAGCGCCGCGCCGCCCAGCTTGCCGGACTCCAGGCCGGCCGTCAGGGCGTCGAGGTCGACCAGCTCGCCGCGGGCGCAGTTGACGACGCGCGCCCCGTCCTTCATCGCGGCGATCGCCCCGGCGTCGATCAGGTCGACGGTGTCCGGCGTCTTCGGCACGTGCAGGGTGAGGATGTCGGCGCGGGCGAGCAGGTCCTCGAGCTGGTCGGCTCCCTCCACCCCCAGTTCGCGGAAGCGCTCGGCGGAGACGAACTTGTCGAAGGCGATGACCTCCATCTGGAAGGCCTGGGCGCGCTTGGCGACGAGCTGGCCGATGCGGCCGAAGCCGATCACGCCGAGCGTCTTGCCGTAGAGCTCGGTCCCCTTGAACTTGGGCCGCTCCCAGGCGCCGCCGGTCAGCGAGGAGTGGGCGCGGGCGACGTTGCGGCAGAGCGCCAGCATCAGCGCCAGCGTGTGCTCGGCGGCGGCGACGGAGTTCGATTCGGGCGCGTTGGCGACGACGATGCCGCGGCGGGTCGCGGCGGGGATGTCGACGTTGTCGACGCCCGTGCCGGCGCGGCCGATCACCTTCAGCCGCTCGGCGCGCTCGATCAGCTCCGGCGTCACCTGGGTCGCCGAGCGGACCAGCAGAGCGTCGTACTCCGCGATCGCGTCGCTCAGCTCCTGCTCGCTCATCTCCAGGCCTAGGTCGACGTCGAAGCTCTGGCGCAGCAGCTCGACGCCCGAGTCGGCGATCTTCTCGCGCACCAGGACCTTCACTCGGTCACCTCGGGCGCGTTCTCGATCGTCCAGTCGATGCAGGCCGTGAGCGCTTCGACGTCGGCCGGCTCGACCGCCGGGAACATGCCGACGCGCAGCTGGTTGCGCCCCAGCTTGCGGTAGGGCTCGACGTCGACGATGCCGTTGGCCCGCAGGGTCGCGGCGAGGGCGGCGGCGTCGACCTGCTCGGCGAAGTCGATCGTGCCGACGACCAGCGAGCGCTTCGCCGGGTCGGCGACGAACGGCGCCGCGAAGTCGGCCTGCTCGGCCCAGCCGTAGAGGTGCCCGGAGGAAGCGCGAGTGCGGCCCACGCACCAGTCGAGACCCCCGCCCGCCAGCATCCACTCGATCTGGTCGGCGAGCAGCAGCAGGGTCGCCAGGGCGGGCGTGTTGTAGGTCTGGTTCTTGCGCGAGTTCTCGACCGCCGTCTGTAGCGAGAGGAAGGCGGGCTGCCAGCGCCCGGCTGCGCCGTCGAGCTCCGCGATCCGCTCGATCGCGGCCGGGCTGAGCGCCGCCAGCCAGAGCCCGCCGTCGGCGCCGAGGCCCTTCTGCGGGGCGAAGTAGTAGGCATCGGCCTGGCTCGCGTCGAGCGGCAGGCCGCCGGCGCCCGAGGTCGCGTCGACCAGCACGAGGGCGTCGCCAGCGCCCTGTGGCCGCTGTACATCCACCATCACGCCGGTCGAGGTCTCGTTGTGCGCCCAGGCGATGACGTCGGCCGCCGGGTCGGCGGCGGGTTCCGGCGCGTCACCGGGCTCGGCCTCGATCAGGATCGGGTCGGCGAGGAAGGGCGCTCCCGTCGTCACCTTGGCGAACTTGCCGGAGAACTCGCCGTAGGTCAGGTGCAGGGCGCGCTCGCGCACCAACCAGGCGGCGGCGGCGTCCCAGAAGGCGGTGGTGCCGCCGTTGCCGAGCGCCACCTCGTAGCCCTCGGGCAGGCCGAGCAGCTCCGAGAGCCCGTCGCGCACCCGGCCGACCAGCTCGCGCACGGGCGCCTGGCGGTGCGAGGTGCCCATCAGGTCGGCGCGCTCGCCGAGCGCCGCCAGCGCCTCCGGGCGGACCTTCGAGGGGCCGCAGCCGAAGCGCCCGTCGGCGGGCTTCAGCTCCGCCGGGATCTGCACTGAGGTCGTGGTAGCCATCGGCGGCCAAGGTTATTGACCCGCGCGGGTTGACCTCGCCGAGGCGTCTTGGCGTACGATGCGGCGCATGTCGGAGACCGCCGAGAACGGCGCTTTGAAGGGCGATGGCTACGCGGTCGCCAACCTCTCCGACCTCGGCGAGGGATACGGCTTCCGCAAGATCCGCAAGGGCCTCGACGTCACCGACTTCGGCGTCAACGCGATCGTCATCCCACCCTCCTACGAGACCGGCCGTCACCTGCACGAGGAGCAGGAGGAGCTCTACTTCGTCCACCGCGGCGAGATCGAGATCGAGTTCGGCGACGGCTCGACCCACCGCCTCGAGGCGGGCGGCCTGGCCCGCGTCGACGCCCCGACGATCCGCAAGCTCCGCAACCTCAGCGACAGCGAGGACGCCGTCTACATCGTCGTCGGCGGCAAGGACGGCTACGTAGGCCGAGACGGCAAGCTGCCGCCCGGCGAGGAGTCCCGCTTCGGCGACGGCCCGCCTGGGGCCTGAGCCAGGGAGAGCCCCGGTCGGCCCGCGTGCGAATTGAATCGCACGCGCTTCGCGCTTAGCGATGGAGATGCTGCGCGGCTATCGCCGCGCGGAAATCGGATTGCATATCGCCGCTTCGCGACATTCGCCCGCGGGCCGACCGGGGCTCCCCTAGGCCAATTCATCACCCTCTTCCAGCTCCAGCTGGTTTCCATCACCAGCCAATTCGGCGAATGAGAGGTCGCCTAGTTGTTCCGAGAGAGCTTGATCCGCTTCAAGTAAGTCGGATAGGGCGAAATCCAAATCATCACCCTCGCGAACCTCGCGCTTGAACCAACGCGTCGAAGATGCCGTGTTGAGTCGATCGACGTGACCATATGCAGCATCCAACGTACCGTAGTGATCGCGGCCCCAAGGACTGTCGCGCAGGGTTTGTTTCTCCTTTCGCCAATGGTCACTTGGCAAACGATCTAAGAACCCCCAAAGCTGGTCCGACTCAGCGGCATTTCCGATCTTTCGGATCGATTCGCGAATCTCGGATCTGCACTCTTGGTAGACCGGGATCAAGTCGGTTGGATCCCCCATAACCTGTTGGGCTACCACAATCAATTGCTGCTCAATTTGATCGAGCTTTTCACTCAAGGAGTCAACTTTGACTGCCAAGATGCGCCTCGGAGCAGTTCCCCAGTAATAGGCAAAGATCAACAGCAATAGCAATACCGTCCCAGCCAATGCCCCGATCGCAAATGCCTCAAGAGAGTTGAGATCCTTTGAACCGTCAGCAAGCGGCTGGGCTATGAATCCCGCTATCGCGTCAAGCACCGCAATCGAGACAGGGATTAGGATCGGATGCTCCTGAAATGCCTGCGCAGTGAGCCATGCCGCAAATTTGATGCGCCCCATCGCGCCGAGCTTATCTGCGACCCAGGCGTTTGCTTGCTTGCATGTGGCGACGACGCGAGCCGCGCGAGGCGGTGTGCCTCTCCGGGAATGTCGCGGAGCGGCGATATGCAATCTGAGGAACTGGGGTCTCCATCTAAGTGCCGTAGCATGCCTGGATGGTGCCCAGCGCCGGCCAGGACTATCCGACCTCCTACGCGGAGCTGCGGGCGTGGTTTGACGCGGACTGGAAGTGCCTCGACTACCTCGACTGGCTGCGC
>DATFMX010000102.1:0-5413 GCA_035266685.1 Solirubrobacterales bacterium | reverse complement strand
AGCTGGCGTTGCAGGAGCGCCATCCTCGCCACGGTGAGCGCCGCGTTGCGGCCCTGGTCGCGCTTGCCGCCGCCGGCGCGCTCGAGCGCCTGCTCCATCGTGTCGCAGGTGATCACGCCGAAGGCGCAGGGGACGCCGGTGGCGAGCTGCACATCCTGGATGCCGCGGGCGGCCTCGGCGCAGACGAAGTCGTAGTGGTCGGTCTCGCCGCGGATCACGACGCCGAGGCAGGCGACGCCGGCGAATTCGCCGCTCTCGGCGTGCAGCTTGGCGGCGAACGGCAGCTCGTAGGCGCCCGGGACCGAGGCGTGGCGGACCGCGGCGGCGGGCACGCCGGCCAGCTCGAAGCCCTCGTTGGCGCCCCGGAGAAGGCGCTGTGCGAGGTCCTCGTAGAAGCGGCCGACGCAGACGGCGAAGCTGAGCGAGCCGAGGATCGCGCGCTCGGCATCGCCGAAGCTCTCGAGGAACGCCCCGGGCTCAGCCACCGGCGCCCCCGGCGTCGCGCTCCTCCTCGTCGTGAATCATCTCTTCGTCGAAGGCGAGCCCCTGGTGGTGCAGCGTGTGGCCCATCTTGTCGCGCTTCGCCCGCAGGTAGGCCTCGTTGTGGGCGTTGGGGGTCGACTCGATCGGCACCTGCTCGGTGACCGAGAGGCCGTAGCCCTCGAGCCCGACGATCTTTTTCGGGTTGTTGGTAAGGATGCGGATGCTGGTCAGGCCGAGGTCGCCGAGGATCTGGGCGCCGATCCCGTAGTCGCGCAGGTCGGCCGGCAGGCCGAGCTTCAGGTTGGCCTCGACCGTATCCGACCCTTCCTCCTGCAGCTTGTAGGCGCGCAGCTTGTTGAGCAGGCCGATCCCGCGCCCCTCCTGGGAGAGGTAGAGCAGGACGCCCTGGCCCTCGCGCTCGATCATCGCCAGCGCCGCCGCGAGCTGCTCGCCGCAGTCGCAGCGCATGCTGTGGAAGACATCGCCGGTCAGGCACTCGCTGTGTACGCGGACGAGCACATCCTCGGCGCCGGCGACATCGCCCTTGACCATCGCCACGTGGTGTTTGTCGTCGACCAGCGAGCGGTAGCCGACCGCGGTGAACTCGCCGAAGGCGGTCGGCAGGCCGGTGTCGACCACCCGCTCGACCAGCTTCTCGGTGCGCCGCCGGTAGGCGATCAGGTCGGCGACGGTGATCATCTTCAGCCCGTGCTTCTCGCAGTAGGGGCCGAGGTCGGGGACGCGCGCCATCGTCCCGTCGTCGTTCATCACCTCGCAGATCACCCCGGCGGGGATCAGGCCGGCGAGGCGGGCGAGGTCGACGCTGGCCTCGGTATGGCCGGTGCGCTCGAGCACGCCGCCGTCTTTGGCCCGCAGCGGGAACATGTGGCCGGGAACGACGATGTCGCGCGGGCCCGATTCGGGGTCGATCGCGACCTGGATCGTGTGCGCGCGGTCGTGCGCCGAGATCCCCGTGCTGACCCCGCCGGCGGCCTCGATCGTCACCGTGAAGGCCGTCTGCAGCGGCGCCTCGTTCTTCGCCGCCATCAGGTTCAGCCCGAGCCGCTCGCAGCGTTCCGCGGTCAGCGCCAGGCAGATCAGCCCGCGCGCTTCCTTGGCCATGAAGTTGACCGCCTCCGGCGTCGCGAACTGCGCCGCCATCACCAGGTCGCCCTCGTTCTCGCGGTCCTCGCCGTCGCAGACGACGACCATGCGACCGCGCCGGATCTCCTCGATCGCTTCCTCGATCGTCGAGAACGGGCTCTCGCCCGTCCGCTCCGCTTCCGCCTGTCTCTGTGCCTCGGTCATCGCGCTCATTCCTCTTCCTTTCCACCGAATGGTGCCATCAACCGCTCCACGTGCTTTGCGATCAGGTCACACTCGACGTTGATCTTGCGTCCCGGCCGCGCTTCGCCGAGGTTCGTCCGCTCCAGGGTCTCGGGTATCAGGGAAACGGAAAGCCAAGAATCGCCCAAATCGGCGATCGTCAGGCTGACCCCGTCGAGGGTAATCGAGCCCCTGTCGATCGCGTAACGCAGCAGATCGGGGTCGAGTGCGACCTCGAGGCGCTTCGCGAAGCCGTCCTCCACGAACGAGACGACCTCCCCCACCCCGTCCACATGACCCTGCACGATGTGGCCGCCGAGCCGGTCGGAGGCCTTCATCGCAAGCTCGAGATTGACCCTGCTGCCGACCTCCACCCCACCGAGCGCCGTCACCGACAGCGTCTGGTTCATCGCCTCGGTCTCGAAGCCCGCGGAATCGACCGCCGTCGCCGTCAGGCAGATGCCGTTGACGGCAACCGAATCTCCGAGCTCGATCTGGCTGGCCAGCTTCGTCGCAATCCGAAGCTGCGCCCCCTCATCGCTCCGCTCGACGGATTCGACGCTTCCCAGATCCTCGATCAGCCCCGTGAACACATCACCACTCCTTGAACCTAGCCGTGATCAGCGTGTCGTCGATTTCGCGGTCCACTGGTTCACGCCAACCGCCGGAGAGCAGGATAGGCGCGACGAAGGTGCGCGCCTCGTCCACCTGGTCGGCCTCGATGAAAGCGGCGGCAAGCGTTCGACCGCCCTCGAGGAAGAGGCTGGTGACGCCGCGGCGGCCCAACTCCGGGAGCGATGCCTCGATGCCGTCGGCGACGAGGATCTCCGCACCGGCTTCACGCAGCGCGGCGACCCGGCCGGCATCGGCCGCCTGCGAGGTGACGACGAGCAGCGGCGAGACGTCGAGCGTCTGCAGCAGCCGCGAGTCGAGCGGCAGCCGCGCCCGGCGATCGAAGACGACCCGCAGCGGCTGCCTCGCTTCCGCTGCGCGGTCGAGGTTTGAACCGCTCTGCGGAGCAAAGCTCGACCGCGCCGGGGGGCGGGCGGTGAGCAGGGGGTCGTCGGCCAGGACGGTGCCTATGCCGGCGGCGATCGCGTCGGATTCGGCGCGCCAGCGGTGGGCCAGCTCGCGGCTCTCGGGGCCGGAGATCCAGGGCGAGTCGCCCTCCGCGGTCGTCGTCTGCCCGTCGAGCGACATCGCCAGCTTCAGCGTCACCAGCGGCAGGCCGGTGCGGGCGTGCTTGCGGAACGGCTGGTTGAGCAGCCGCGCCGCGGTCGCCTCCTCGCCGGCGGCGAGCTCGACCTCCACCCCGCCGTCGCGCAGCATCCCCGGCCCCCGCCCCGAGGCCTTCTCACTCGGATCGTCGGACCCGATGACGACCCGGCCGATTCCAGCCTCAAGAATCGCCTCCACGCAAGGCGGCTGCCGCCCCGTATGCGCACACGGCTCCAGCGTCACGTACATCGTCGCCCCAGCAGGGTCCTCCCCCCGCTCGGCGCAATCCTCAAGCGCTGCGCGCTCTGCATGCAGGTCCCCGAGCTCAGCGTGATACCCCTCGCCGATGACCGCGCCATCGCGGGCGACGACTGCTCCCACCAGCGGATTCGGGCTGACTCTCCCCCGCCCGAGCTCCGCAAGCTCCAAAGCCCGCCGAAGGTGAGAGAGGTCCGCAGTTGTGAGAGAAGCAGCCATCCTGATTGACAAGTCAATCAATGGTACCTCGCGGGACCGGCGCGCCGGGAGCGCGGATACCCTGGGCGCCGCATGAAGCTGATCATCCAGATCCCCTGCCTCGACGAGGAGGCGACGCTGCCGCAGACGATCGCCGACCTGCCGCGCCAGGTCGACGGCTTCGACGCGGTCGAGCTGCTGATCGTCGACGACGGCTCGACCGACCGCACGGTCGAGGTGGCGCGCGAGTGCGGGGTCGAGCACATCGTCCGGCTGACCAGCAACCGCGGCCTCGCCTCCGCCTTCCAGGCCGGCCTCGACGCCTGCCTCAAGCTCGGCGCCGACGCGATCGTCAACACCGACGCCGACAACCAGTACAGCGGCGCCGATGTGCCGAAGCTGCTGGCGCCGATCCTCGCCGGCGAGGCCGACATGGTCGTCGGCGACCGCCGGGTCGGGACGATCGAGCACTTCTCCGGCCGCAAGAAGCGCCTGCAGCGGCTCGGCAGCGCGGTCGTGCGCAAGGTCTCCGGCACCTCGATCGCCGACACGACCTCGGGCTTCCGCGCCTACAACCGCGAGGCGGCGCTCGGGCTGCTCGTCGTCGACGACTTCACCTACACGCTGGAGAGCCTGATCCAGGCGGGAAAGATGCTGATCGCGGTCGACCAGGTCGAGGTCGCGACCAACCCGCAGACGCGCGAGTCGCGGCTCTTCGGCTCGACCGGCGCCTACGTGCGCCGCAACGCGCTGGCGATCCTGCGGATCTACGTCCGCTACGAGCCGCTGCGCGTGTTCAGCCTCGCCGCCGCGGTGGTCGGCCTGCTCGCGCTCGCCGCCTGGGCGCCCTTCCTGATCGACTGGATCTTCAACGGCGACTCGAGCGGCCACATCCAGTCGCTGATCCTCGGCGCGGTGCTGTTCATCGCCGCCCTGCAGCTCTTCGCGCTCGGCGTGATCGGCGACCTGCTCGCCGGCCAGCGGGTGATGACCCAGCGCGTCTTCGAGCGCGTGCGCCGGGTCGAGCTCTCGCTCGGGGTCGAGCCGTCCCACTACGAGCGAGGCCGATGAAGGGCGGCAAAGGCGGATCGTCGACCGCCGAGTACGGCCGCCTGGCGAGCTTCCTCGCGATCGGCGTCGGCCTCACGGGGCTGATCACCTACGCCTACTTCCTGATCGCCTCGCATGTCCTCTCGAAGACCGACTACGGGCAGATCACGGTGCTCTGGTCGGCCGTCTTCATCACGATCTCGACCCTCTACCGGCCGATCGAACAGCTGCTCTCGCGCCACATCTCCGAACACCGGACGAAGGGCGAGCCGCTCGGCGGGACGATGCGCGTCGCGGCGACGATCCAGCTCGGCCTCGGCGTCGCCTTCGCGGTCCTCGCGCTGGCCCTCCGCGGGCCGATCCAGAACGACCTGCTGGAGGGCAACGAAACGCTCTACTGGGTCTTCTTCGGCGCCGTCCTCTTCTACGCCGCGAGCTACTTCGCCCGCGGCTTCCTCGCCGGCGCCCAGCGCTTCGGCCTCTTCGTCGCCCTGATCCTCTCCGAATCGTGCTTCCGCACCGTCTTCGCCGTGCTCGTCGCGGTCAGCCTGCTGAGCGGCCAATCGGCGGTCGCGGTGGGCATCGTGGCGGCGCCAGCCCTGAGCCTGATGGTGGTGCCTGCGGCGTTCCTCCGCCGAGCGCAAAGGGTGCAACGGGACTCGCCCGGCATGCCCGGACGCGAAGCGGAGGACATGCCGGAGGAGAAATCCGCATCCGGCGCCGATCACGATCTGACTCCTTCGGAGTCGGATGCGGATTTCTCCTTGAAGCGGGGCACCGGCTTCGCCGCCGCCGTGCTCGTGATCATGTTCAGCGAACAGGCCTTCCTCAACGCCGGGCCGCTGGTCATCCGCAGCCTCCAGGGCGCCGCCGCGGCCGG
>DATFMX010000101.1:0-21896 GCA_035266685.1 Solirubrobacterales bacterium | reverse complement strand
GAGAAGCGGTTCGACGCGACGAGCGCCGACTTCAGCGCGGTCAGCGTGGAGGGGAATTCGCGCAGCGATTCCTGCAGCGCCTGCTGTTGGTTGGCAAAGTTGCCGAGCGCATCCTTGGAAGAGGTGACGAAGCGTTCGAGCTCTGAGTCGTGACGGGCCAGTTCGCCGGTCAGCAGGCCGAAGTCGTGGATCACGTGGGAGAGCGCGACGCGGCGCTGGGCGACCGCTCGGTTGAGTTTGGCGACGTAGTGGGCGAAGGGCTCGAGGCGGCGGAAGGCGTTGCCGAGCTGACGGCCGCGCCCGCCGATCCCCTGTGCCCCGCCGGCGACCAGCAGCTGCAGGTAGCGCTGCGTATCGGTATCGAGGGCCGAGAGGAAGGCCTCGAACTGGATGCTCGGTTCGGTCTGCGAGAGCGGAAAGCGGTGGCCGGCTTCGACATGCTTGCTGCCGCTGCCGGGCGAGATCTCGACCGTCATGTCGTTGAGGTTGGTTTTCGGCCGCAGCAGCAGCGTCGCATTGGGGTGGATCAGGTCGAGGTACCTGGGCTCGACCTGCATTCCGACGACGGCGTGGCCGTCTTCGAGGTCGACGGAGCCGATCCTGCCGACCTGGATGCCGGAGATCACGACCGCCTGGCCCTGGCCCGGCGTAACCGCCTGCGCGTCGCTGAAGTCGGCCGTCAGGTGGACGAAGTCTTCGCCGACGAAGGGCGCCCAGGAGGGCAGCGAGGCCTTCTGCTGGGTGAAGATCCACAGGGTCATCACGATCGCCAGCACGATCAGCACCGCGATCGCGATCGAGTCTTTGCCGCGACCGCGCGCCTGGCGCGCGAGCGCAGCGCGGAAGTGCCTCCAGCGGCTGACGCTTTGCTCACGGCCGCTCACGGGTTCACCGCCGTCAGCTCAGCCGGTCCGACCTGGCCCAGCGCTCCGTTGACCTTCGGCACCGGCTGGGTCGAGCAGCGCACGTTCGGCTTCTTCGGCGGCCGGCCGCCGAGCTGCGGCTGCAGGCCCGCCGGCGCCAGAGCCAGGTTTGCCCAGTCCTGCTTGTCGGTGCTGAGGTTCCCCGACGGGTTTTCCAGCTTGGTCAGCGTCCCGCCGCCGCCCCCCTGGACCTTGAGATAGGGCCCGTTGCCGTCGAAGTTCTGCTGCGCGCCGGCGAAGTCGGCCAGGTAGTAGAAGAACTCGCGGTAGTTGGGCCCGGTTTCGAATTGATCGTGGATCGTCTGGTTGCCGGTCGGCACGAAGACCTTGCTCTGGCAGAGGCTGATCCGGTTGATCTGCGGGATCGTCTTCGCCGCCCCCGCCTGGGTCGTCGCGGTGAGCGGCGGCGTCGATTCCTCGAGCAGCCGCGCCACCCCACCGACCTCCCGGCCGGAGAGCAACGGCCGCGCCTGCGCCAGCCACGGTTCGCCGGCCGAGATCAGCGCCGGCAGCTCGGCCACCGCCGGGCGGAACTCGATCGCCCAGGCGCGCAACGGCGGCAGGGTGCGGTTGAGGCTGACGAGCGAGCGGCGGCCGATCTGCACCGTCGGCGCCAGCCGCTGCACGGTCGCCGCGAGGTTCTGCGACTGCGCGGCGAGCGCCCCGGTGAAGGTGTCGAAGTTGACGATCAACCCCTGTAGGTCCGCCTCGCGGCGAACCAGAGCCCCGAACGCGCTGCCGGCGCTCGCGACGAGCCGCGAGAGGTCCTTCGGGCTGGTGCCAAGGAGGGCGTTGGTGACCTGGGCGCTGTAGCGGCCCGCTTCGCCGCCGTATTTCAAGCTCCCGTTGAGGCCTTCGGCGCCGGTCTTCCCTTTCACCTCGGGCAGCTGGGTGGCGTCGTCGGCCGCGCTCGGCTTGTGCGTCAGCGCTTCGCCGTAGCTCTCCAGCAGGCGACTGAGATCAGCCCGCACGGGTGACTGCAGCGCGGTCAGGATCTGGTCGAGCTGGATCGCGGTCGAGGTGTGGCTGACCGGGATCGTCCCGCCGCTGTCGAACTCGGCCGCGCTCGGGCTGCCCGGTTTGAGATCGACGAAGAAGTTCCCCTCGAGAAAGATGCGCGGTTTGATCTCGGCGAAGGCGTCGTCGTGGATCGGACGGCCCTTACCGTCGACGGTGAAGGTGACCTTGGTGTTGTTGCCGTCGCGGCTGACCGAAGTCACTTTGCCGACATCGACGCCGGCGATTCGCACCGGCGATTTGGTCGAGATGTTGACCCCGTTGGAGAAGGTGGCGTTGAGGGTATAGCCATAGCCGGTGAAGGGAACGTGTTTGGTGAACGCCAGGTAGGGGCCGACCGTGAACACGAGGATGAAGATGATCGCGATCGCCGCGTTGCTCGGCCGCCACTCGATGCGGCCACTCGTCGCCCCGACCCTGGTGTCGCGCTCCGGCAGGCGGCCCATCATTCACCGCCCCGGGTAGTGGTGCCCCATAGTTTCGGCGAGTGCCCGATTACCGTCTGACCGGCGACGTAGCGCTCGTTGCCCGCTTCGCAGACGCCGTCCTGGCCGGTCCTCGGGTAGGGATTGAAGTGCAGGAAGTTGGTCGGGCCGGGGCCGGATGCCGGGGCTGAAGCCGGCTGCGACTCCGCGTTCGGGCCGTCGGGCGCCTCGAAGGCGATCGCGCTCAGCCAGCTCGCCTTGCCGTTCGATTCGCTGAACGCGTCGGCGAGGTTCGAGGCAAGGATGCTGAGGTACTGGCAGGTCACCTGGGCCGGCGCGATGTGCTTGATCGCCGGCGCCAGAACTTCGTTGGTGTCGATCAACAGGTCGAGGCCGTTGAACACGCCCGGCTCGGCCTGGAAGTCGAGCAGGGCTTCCGCCGTCGGCGTCAGCTGCCGGTAGAGGCGTGGCGAGCGGTTGAGCGCCGGGATCCCGGCGCGCAGCGCGGCGTTGATCGTCGGCGAGGTTTCGCCCAGCGCCTTCGCCCCCGGCCCGAGCGCGGTGAAGAAGCGGCCGGAGTCGCGGAAGAACGGTCGCAGCGCGGGCAGGTCCGCGGTGAGCGAATCGAGCGTCGGCGGCCCTTTGACGATCGTTTCCTGGATGTACGGACGGGAGACCCGGGCGAGGGCGGCGAAGGTGCGGTCGAACGCGACGAACATGCTCGCCTGCTGCTCCGCCACCGGCGCGACGGTCGCGGAGAGGTCCTCGAGCGCTTCCCAGAAGGCGCCGAAGCGGGTGCTCGGCTTGACCAGGGTGCGCAGCACCGGCTGGCTGTTTTCGACCAGCCCGCGCAGCGCGCCGATCGCGCTGTTGATCTGCGGGCCGCGGCCGGCGAGGGCGTTGCCGAAGCCGGCGTTGTTGCGCTGGATCGCCGTGCGGGTGTTTTCGTCGAACATGTCGAAAAACTGGTCGATGTCGACCGGTTCCGGCCGCGCCGCCGTGAGCGGGATCGTTTCGCCCGCCTGCAGGCCGCTCGACGAGTCGCCTGGGACGATCTGCAGGTACTTGAGGCCGAGCGGCGACTTTGGGCGGACGATCATCGTCGAGTTGGCGGGGATCGGTTCGGCGCTCTTGTCGAGGCTGAGGCTGAGCTCGGCGGCGATGCGCCCGTTGCCGACCTGCACCGGCTTCACTTCCTTGACCACGCCGACCCGCGAGCCGCCGATCCGCACCTCGTTGCCTTTGACCAGCGCGTTCGCGTTGGGGACCCGGGCCTTGAGGTCGTAGGTCGAGACGAACGGCAGGCCGTTGTTGGCGTTGTAGGCGAGGAAGACGGCGACGAGCAAGACCAGCACGGTGACCGCGCCGACGATCGTCGGGCTGCTCGCCACTCCCTGTATGCCGCCGCGGCTTCTCATGGTCCCAGGAGGTAGTCGAGGAGTGCGCGCTGCGAGGAGGTCGTCGCCTTTGACTTCGCGCCGAGTTGTTCGCCTTCGCCGAGGCCCGAGGCTTCCGGGTTGGGCGCGGGCTTCGCCTGGCCCGGCGCGACCGGCCGCGGTTCGACCGGGGCGACGCCGCTCGAGGTGCCGCCGGTCTTGCCGCCGAGCTGTTCGCCGAGCTGTTTGTAGAGGCGCGAGATGCTGGCCGCGGAGGCCGACGAGCTGGAGCCTTCTCCGTTGAAGTTGGCCGAGCAGCCGGAAGTCGGTTCCGCAACGTATTCGGTGCAGTTGGTCAGCGCCGTCAGGCTGCGGGCGAAGTGACCGTACTTGTCGAATTCGTTGGTCGCGCCGGCGCTGTTGTAGATCAGGTCGACGAGGCTGTCGAAGCCCTTGTTCTTACGCGTGCTGACCAGCAATTCGGCCAGTTCGGAGACCGGCGTCGCGCCGCTCTGGCCGAGTTCGCGGGTCTTTTCGACGATCGGGTTGGCGGCCCGGAGCTTCGGGCCGGCGGTTTCGCCGTTGGCGCCGAGCGACTTCAGCGAGACGGTCGACGCGGCCGAGAACGGGGTCAGCGCCCGGGTCGCTGCGGTCAACGCCGGAGCGGCCTTGGCCAGCGATTCGGAGACCGGCGTGCCCGCCTTGGAGAAGTACTGGAAGCTCGCCATCGTCTGGCGCAGCTCGCGCAGGAAGCCCGGCAGCTTGCGCAGCGACGCTTCGACGTCGGCGCCCTTTTCAGCGCTCGCCTGCGCCGCGACGCCGGCGTTGGAGAAGAAGCCGGCGACGCTGCTGCGCTCGCGCGAGAGCGGTCCGAGGATCTTCTCGGAGTCGGCCGAGAGCTGGGCGAGCCGGTCGCGCTGGGCGTTGAGGATGCCGAAGACGCGATCGACGTCGCGCAGCACCGGGTTCGCCCGCTTGACCACTTCCTCCAGGTCTTCGCCGCGGCCGGCGAGGCCGGCGCCGAGTTCGTTGAGGATCAGGCGGAAGCGCTGCGCGTAGGTCAGCTGGTTGATGTTGTTGATCAGGTCGGGGTCGACGCTGGTGCTGTTGTTCTCGAACGGCAGCAGGTACTGGCCCGCCCCCGGCTTGCCGTCTTCGATCTCCTTCAGCGGCGGCGGCGGCTTCGAGCCCGGGGCGCGCGGCAGCGTCGGGCGGCAGTCGACGAACTTCTCCCCGATCAACGACTGGGGCCGGATCAGGCAGGAGGCGTCGGCGCGGAAGTCCTGAAAGCCGGGATCGTTGATCTTCATTGCGATCACCGCTTTGCCGGGCACGGAGATCGGCTTGCCGTTTTTGTAGCCGTCGATCTCCCCCGGCATCGTCACACTGACCGATTCGATTTCGCCCACGGTCGCGCCGGCGACGCGGACTTCCTCGCCGGCGACCATGAAGCCGCCGCTGTCGAAGATCCCGCGGACGACGTAGCCGTTGCCGCCGCCCCCGCCGAGCAGCACGACGAGCAGCACGACCACGACGACCAGCGCGCCCGGGATCAGCCATTTCCTCATGGCGAGTCCCCCGGGCTGCATTCGGAGGAGCTGACGCCCGAGCCCGCGAACGGCGGCTTGACGAACGGGTTGGAGCCGTCGGAGGCGGACTGGGTGGCGCCGCCCGGACAGGGTCGCCGCACCCCGGCCGAGCTGCCGTAGGGAGCGAACTGTTCGCTCGGCTTGAGCGGTTCGAGTTCGCCGTCTTCGCCGTTGCGCTTGAAGATGTTGAAGGGGAGCTGGGCGCGCGCGTAGTGGCCGTTGCCGTCGTAGTAGCCGGTGATCTGACCGAGCTTGCCGAAGCCGTTGAAGATGTCCGGCGTGTAGCTGCGGGCGAAGTTCAGCGTCGGCTGGAAGGCTTCGATGCCCGCTTCGGCGTGCGGGAAGGCGGTCGAGGCGCGTTCCTGCACCAGCGGCAGGAACTTCAACGCTTCCGCAGTGTCGTTGGCGAAGCCCTTGCGGCCGGCGCTGAGCCGCAGGTTCTTGAACACCGGCACCGCTTTCGAGAGCACCGGGCGAAGTTCGCTGAGGAAGGGCGCCAGGTTCTTGGTCGCCGGCTTCAACGTTTCGACCAGCGGGTCGAGGTCGTCGAGCGCCGCGCGCAGGTTGACGAAGGTCGTGTTGGCCTGGCGCATGAACGGCGGCAGCCCGCGCAGGCTCTGGTCGAGCGCTTCGTTCTGTCCGGCGATCGCGCCGAAGGCGGTGCTGGCGCTGGAGATCGCACTGGAGAGCTCACTGCCGCGCTGGGCGACGGCGGTCGAGAGCTTGCTCGAGCTGACGACAAAGCGTTCGAGCAGGTGCTGGTCGGCGTTCAGTTCGCTGACGAAGGCCCCGGTCCGGTTGAGCGCCGGGCCGAAGTACTTGAAGGTTTCGTTGGCGTCGTGGCCGCGTTCGGAGAACTGTTCGGCGTTGCCGCGGACGAACTGGCCGAGTGCCCTGCGCACCGAGTCGGGGAAGGTGTTGAAGAGCTGGTCGAGGTCGACCTCGGTCGTCGTCGACCCGAGGCCGAGCGTCGCGCCTTCTTCGAGCGCCGGGTTGCTGTTCGGCCCGGGGCTGATCGAGATGTAGTGGTTGGCGACGCCGGAGAGCGAGGTGGCGCGGATCGTCGCCGTGCTCCCCTCGTGCAGCTCCTGTTCGGAGCTGACTTCGATTTCCGCCAGGTTGTCGTCGGTCAGATCGATGCTTTCCACCGAGCCGACCGGCTGGCCGCCGATCAGCACCTGGTTGTCGGGCACGAGCTGGGCGGCGTTCTGGAAGACGAGCTTGTACTTGTGCTCGCCGCCGCCGCCGAAGAGGATCACGGCGAGCGCGATGACGACGATCGCCAGCCCCGCTATGACCGCGATCCGCGCGGGCGTGACTCCCCGGGCTTTCGCCGGCCCTTTCTCCTCGCCTGACGGATTAGCAGCCACGGATCGTCGCTTGGTTGTCCCCCGCCTCCATACAGAGGACAAGCTGGGGAATCGTATCCGAGCGATCAGCCGCCACGCGTGCGGCACGCCTCGCTTAACTCGAAGTCAACGCGCTTCGCGGCGCGCTAGGACCTGTGCTCAGACGTTGAGCCGGGGCAGCGCCCGGGCGAGCGGGCGCGGCAGCCACCAGACCCGGTCGCCGAGCAGCAGCATCAGCGCCGGCAGGAGGACGATGCGGACAACCGTGGCGTCGAGCAGTACGGCGACGGTGAGCCCGACGCCGAGCTGGCTGACCGTGGCGATCGAGGCGCCGGCGAAGGCGACGAAGACGGCCATCATGATCGCCGCCGCGCCGGTGATCACCCGCGCCGTGCGCTGCAGGCCGAACTCGATCGCGGCGGTGTTTTCGCCGTGGCGGTCGTAGTGCTCGCGCATCCGCACGAGCAGGAAGACCGCGTAGTCGATCGAGAGCCCGAAGACGACGCCGAAGATCGCCGTCGCGCCGACCGCGTCGACGTAGGTGTGGCCGCCCAGCGGCCAGTCTTCGGGCAGGTTGAAGAGCAGCGTGAGGATGCCGAAGGCAACCGCGACCGTCGCCAGATTGAGCCCCACCGCGATCGCCGCCAGCGGCAGCGCCCGCAGGACGAAGACGAGGACGAGGAACGTCGCGAGGGCGATCGCCGCGACGACGAACGGGATCCGCTCGCGGGTGACGCGGCTGTAGTCGTTGAGCTGCGCCGGGCCGCCGGCGACGCCGGTCTGCAGCCCGGCTTCGCGCCCGAGCGCGGCGGCCTCCCTGTCGAGACGCTTGTTGAGCGCGATCGAGCCCGGTGAGTTGAAGGTGTAGCGGGAGATCACGAGGATCGCCGCCGCCTGGCCACCGCCGTTCAGGTCGACCACTTCCGCCGCCCGCTCGCGCGTCCGCGGCCGGGCGCCGTCGAGCGCCGAGAGGACGAAGTAGCCGGAGTCGAAGATCCCCGGCGTCGCCCGCTGCACCCGGCGCGCCCGGCGCTTCAGCGAAGCGGAGCTGGAGAGCACCTGCACGGTCGCGCGCCGCAGGCCCGACTGCAGCGGATAGGACTCGCCGTAGCCGCGGGCGAGGTTCTCTTCCAGCGCGGCGGCACCGTTGCGGAGCTGGCCGATCCCGCTCGCCAGCGCGGTTGCGCCCGCGGCGAGCCGGGCGACTCCGTCCTGCAAGCCGGACGCCGCGCGGGCCAGCCGGGCGGACCCGTGGGCGAGCTTCTTGCCCGCGCCTTCGAGTTTCTGCAGCCCGTCGGAGAGCCGCGTCGCCCCCTTGCTGATCTTCTTGACCAGGGCGACGCCGGAGACCAGCCAGTCGGTCACCCGCTTCGATTCTTCCGCGTCTTCGACCAGGCTCGACTGCAGCGCCGCGAGTTCGGGCGGCAGCTCGCCCGCCGCCGCCAGCCCCTTCTGCACGCCTTCGAGCGCCGGGCCGTAGTTGGGGTCGCTCTTGCCGGTGGTCATCCCTTCGAGCTGTTCGAGCGCGGTCTTCAGCTGCGCTTCCGCTTCCTCGGCAGGCGGCTGCAGCCCCGGCGCCGTCCGTTTGGAGGCCTCGTTGAGCGATTTCTCCAGGCGACGCGAGCGCACGAGCGCGTTGCGGTTCAGGTTCGGGATCAGGCTCTGCAGAGCGAACTTGAGGTTGAGTCCCGCGATCGAGGCCTTGTGCTGGGCGCCGGCCAGCCGTCGCGTGCCGTCAGCGAAGGTGCGCAGCGCCGCCACCGCGCGTTCGCTGCCCGCTTCCGCCTGCGCGAGCCCGGACGCCAGCGCGCCCGCCCCGGCTTGCGCTCTGCCCGAACCCTTGGCCAGCAGCCCGGCGCCGTAGCTCGCTCTGGCGATCCCGTCGCGCAGCTGCGCGACCCCGGACGCCGCCCGCCCCAGGTTGCGGCCCAGGCGGGTCAGCTGCGCCAGCGGCCCCGATTCGCCGCCCGCCGCCAGCAGCGCGCTCGCCTGGCGCAGCGGCTTCACCGCCTTGGAGATCTGCGCCGGGCCGACCACCGCCTGGACGCCGGGCTGCGCCGCGATGCGGTGCTGCCAGCGGCTCAGGGTCGCGAGCCGGTGGGGTTCGGTGACGGTGCCGTTTTCCGCCGCCGCGACGACCACGAACGGCGCGTCGTAGCCGGGTCCGATCGAGCGCTCGATCAGTTCGAAGTCCTTCCTCGCCGGCTCGTCGTTGGCGAGCTGCGTCTGGCTCGGCGGTCCGGTCTTCAGCCCGATCGCCGGCACGGCGAGGATCAACAGCACGAGGCCGATCGCCAGCGCCACCGGGAGGGGTCGGCGCAGCGCCGCGCCGACCACCGCCATCAGACGCGAGCTGCCCTCGCCGGGCGGCGGGCCGATTCGCCAGCGATCGACGTTCGGGCCCAGCAGGGTCAGGACGGCGGGGCCGAGGACCACGGCGACGAGCACGCTGAGCGCAACCACCAGCACCAACGTCGCCGCGAGTGAGCCGAGCAGCGAGCCCGGGACGATGAAGAAGGCGACCAGCATCGAGAGCATCAGCGTGCTGCCGGCGAAGACCGTGGTGCGCCCGGCGGTGCGGCGCGTGGCCCGCGCGGCGTCGCGCGGGCTCGTCCCGTTCGCGAGCTCTTCGCGGAAGCGCGAGACCATCAGCAGGGCGTAGTCGACCCCGAGCGCCAGGCCCATCATCGTGCAGACCGTGAGCGCGAAGGCGTCGATGCTGAACCAGTTGGTGACGATCGCCAGCAGTCCGCGCGAGCTGATCACGGTGACCGCGCCGAAGGCGAGCGGGATCGCCGCGGCGACGGGCGAGCGGAAGACCAGCAGCAGGACGATCAGCAGGATCGGCAGCGCGATCAGCTCGCCGCGCTCGGTGGCGGCGATCGAGTCGTCCTGGATCGCCCGCGACAGGGTCGCGTAGCCGGTCTGCGTCCAGCGCACCGGCGGTTGCACGTTCTCGGCGAGGATTTCGTTCAGCTCGGGAACCGTGTCGTTGACCGCCTCGTCGATGCCGACATGGAAGTCGGCGAGCACGATCGCCCGCCGGGGGCCGGGCCGCAGCTGCCGCACCGAGCCGCGGTCCCAGGGAGAGAGCGTCGTCACGGCGGGGCTGCTGCGCCGCAGCGCGCGGACCACGCGCGGACCCTGCCGGTCGAGCTGCCTCTCCGGGCCGCGCAGCAGGATCGCGAACGGCGCGCTGTCGCCGAAGTGCTCGCGCAGCAGGTGCGTCGCGTGCGCCGAATCGGAGCCGGGGATCTCGAGGCTGGTCGGGCTGAGCTTGCCCTCCACCCCGGCGCCGAGGATGCCGAGGACGACGAGCAGCGCCAGAGAAACCGCGAGGACGCGCCGCTCGCCGCGCCCTCTATCCCTGCTCCTCCTCAAGGCCACCGTGCTAGTTTGGCTGTTGGGGACTACGGACGGGGGATTGCAATGCGGAAGACTCTGTTAAGGACGCTGGTCGTGGTGGTCGCGCTGGGTCTGCTCAGCGCCGGGGCCGCGGAGGCGATCAAGCTGCGGATCGGCAACATCGTCATCGTCGGCGACGGCGGCTTCTCGCCGACCAAGCTGCCCAAGCACCGCAACGCGCCGATCAAGCTGTTCGGCCACGCCAGCTTCAAGACGGTCGACGGCACCCGCCCCTCGCCGCTGCGTACGCTGACGCTCGAATTCGACAAGCACGGCGCGGTCGAGACCCGGGGCCTGCCCAAATGCTCGCAGCGGAAACTGGTCGCGACGACGACGCCGCAGGCGCGCAAGCTCTGCCCCGGGGCGATCGTCGGCAGGGGCTTCGGCACCGGCGTGGTCGAGCTGCCCGAACAGCGGCCGATCAAGGTCTCCTCGCCGCTGACGCTGTTCAACGGGCCGGTCAAGCACGGCAATCCGACCGTGCTCGGGCACGCCCACATCGACTACCCGGGGCCGACGACCTACGTGATCTCGATCGAGGTCCAGAAGGTCCGTCACGGCCGCTACGGATTCAAGACCATCGCCAACTTCCCGAAACTGGTCAACGGCTACGGGTCGCCGCTCTCCGGTCACCTGACGATCGGCCGCGAATGGAGTTGGCACGGCAAGCGGCTCAGCTACGCCAACGCGCATTGCGCTGACGGCCGGCTGCAGGCAAAGGCCGAGTTCAGCTTCGAAGACGGCTCGTTCGTGCAGGGAACCGTCTTCAAGCCCTGCACCGTGCGCAGGTAGCGGGCGCTACCCTGGTGGGTACGGGGGTGTTTAGGAGGCAATGACGAAAAAGCGGCTACTCGTGCTGGGATCCCTGTTCGTCGTCGCGATCTCGCTGCTCGCGGGCGCCGCGGGGGCGGCCACCGTGCGCGTCGGCACGCTCGTCCTGCACGCCGATGGGGAATTCGCGCCGCGGGTGCTGCCGCGGCGCCATTTCGCGCCGATCCACTTCCAGGGGTACGGGCAGATCAAGGAGACGAACGGCTCGGTGCCGCCGCCGCTCGAGCACGTGAAGATCGACTTCGACCGCGACGGCCACCTGACGACCGCCGGGCTTGCGGTCTGCCCGCCGTCCAAGCTCGAGAGCGCGACCACGGCGCAGGCCCGGCAGCGCTGCGGCAAGGCGATCGTCGGCACGGGCCATGTCGAAGCCGCGGTGACGCTGGCCGGGCTGGCGCGCATCGACATAAGGGTGCCGCTGACGCTTTTCAACGGCACCCGGCACGGCGGTCACCCAACCGTCCTCGCCCACGCCAGGGCGCCCTTTCCGATCTCCGAGACCTACGTCATCGTCGCCCCGATCGAACGCATACGCGGCAGCATCTACGGCTACCGGAGCGAATTCGACATCCCGCCGATCGCCGGCGGCTTCGGCTCGCTGACCCGCATCGACGCGAAGATCGGTCGCCGCTACCGCTTCCACGGCCGCAAGCGCAGCTACGTCTCGGCCCGCTGCTCCGACTACATCCTGCAAACGCGCGGATTCTTCTCCTTCGCCGACGGCACGGTGATCTACGGCAGCGCCTTCAAGGGCTGCACCCCCCGGCCCTGAGCCAACCTCGCCGTCTTCCTATACTTGCCGCTCCCGGGCCGTTAGCTCAGTTGGTAGAGCAGGAGACTCTTAATCTCAAGGTCGCTGGTTCGAACCCAGCACGGCCCACTCGGGGCGCCTAGCCGCCGCCCAGCGAGGTTCCGCCGCCGAAGCCGCCGAAGGGGTTTTCCAGGCTTTCCTTGCCTTTTTCCCGTTCGTATTTCGCCGCTTCCTTCTTCTGTTTGGCGAAGGCCTTGCCGCGTTTGCGGTATTCGGCGAGCTGTTTTTCGACGCCCTTTGCTTCGGTCTTCGAGTTGACTTTGGCAGCCGCCTGCTTGGTCGCCTTGTTGCCACCGGCGAAGTGACCGGCGAAGTATTCGTAGATCGCCAGCGTGCTCAGCGTGCCGAGGCTGGGGCTCTGTGCGGCGGCGACCCCCTGCGCCCCGGCCGCCTTGACGACGTATTCCTGCGCTTCGGCGACGGTTTCGCTGCTTTCGGCCAGGCTGAAGTAGGCCGTGGCCATCAGCTGAGCCGCGGTCGCGCTCGGTTCGTCGCCGGCCTGCTTCAGGTAACGGCTCCAGGTTTCGGCGGCGGCCATGAGGTCTTTCCTCGCTTCCGGGGTGACCACCGGCGGCGCGGTTTCGGAGGTCTTTTCGAACTGGGCGTTGCCGGCGTTGATCTGGGCGCGGGTCAGCGAGAGCAGCAGCTGTTCGTCGCCAGGGCTCTTCGCCAACCGTCGTTCGATCCGTTCGGACTGTTCGTGCAGGACCTTGGCGGCGCTGCCGCTCGAGCTCGAGTTGCCGAGCAGGTTCGACAGGCTGAACGGGCCGACGACGAGGAACAGGCTCGCCCCCATCAGCAGGGCAAGGACCGCGTAGACGACACGGATCACGTGCCTGCGTTTCCCGCGCGTGTCGAAGAGCATTCGCCGCTCGCCGTTTGATGCCATTGCTCCCTTACCTCTCCTGCGTAGACGGTTCGGCCGTTTCCCCGCTGGCCCCAGGCCTGCCGAAGGCCCGAGCAAGCAAGATACTCAACTCGTACAAAGCAAGGAGGGGCACCATCTCGATCAGCATCGAGATCGGGTCGACGCCCGGCAGCGCGGCGGCGACGATCGCGATCACGAGGTAGGCGTAGCGCCGGTTGGCGCTGAGCTGCTCGATGCTGACGATGCCGAGTCGGGTGACCGCGAGGATCGCCAGGGGAAGCTGGAAGACGATGCCCCCGGCCAGCATCGTCATCGAGAAGAAGCCGTAGTAGTCGCGGGCGCGCACCTGGGTGTTGAACTGGCTTTCGTTGAAGTTGAGCAGGAAGCTCACCGCCGCCGGCATGACGACGAAGTAGGCGAAGGCGACGCCGACGAGGAAGAGCAGCGGCGCCAGCAGCATGATCGGCAGGGCGACGCGGCGCTCGGCGTTGCTGAAGGCCGGCAGCACGTAGGCGTAGGCCTGGTAGAGCAGCACCGGCAGCGAGAGGACGATCGCGCCGTAGGCGGCGACGGTCAGCGTCGTCGTGAACGGCTCGGTGACGCCGAAGGTGATCAGCTGCTTGTGCGCGCTGGGCAGCGGGCCCGAGGCGATTTCGAGCAGCAGGTGGTTCTGCCAGAAGCAGAGCGCCAGGGCGACCCCGAAGGCCGCGCCGCAAACGATGAGGCGGTGGCGAAGCTCGTCGAGGTGCTCGACCAGGCTGAGCCGGTCCTCGTGCGAGACGGGCCTAACGCGGCGGCGCATCCACCTGCTTTGGCGGCTCCTCGTCGTCGGTCTCACCCGTCACCGAGCCTTTGAACTCCCGGATGCCCTTGCCCAGGGAGCGGCCGAGCTCCGGCAGGCGTTTGGGGCCGAAGACGATCAAGGCGATGATCAGGACGACCACGATCTCTAGGGGTCCGACGTTTCCGAGCATCGACCCATGGTAACGGGCGCCGGACGCGGTCGGATCACATCGAATTGACGCCGCCGCCTACCCGATTCTGGGTTTTTCCGAGATGTTCGCGGAAAAGTGCGGATAAAAACATGACTTCGCGTGTTCGATAGACAGAGCATGCACGACGCGAGCCGCACAACGACGAAGACTGAGGCTGGCCTTCATGTCTGTCCCGAGTGCGGCTCCAAGCTCGTCCAGCCGACCCGCTGGGAGCAGACCGCGAAACGCGGGCACTGGCGCCTCTGGCGCCGCTGCCCGGAGTGCGAGTGGCGCTGCGACGGGATCCACGGCGAGCGCGAGATCGACGCCTTCGACGAAGCGCTCGACGACGGCGCCGAGGCGCTGGCGAGCGAGCTGCACGAGCTCGAACGCGAGGGCATGCGCGAAGTCGTCGAGGTCTTCGCCACGGCGCTCGAAGCGGATCTCATCACCGCCGACGACTTCGCCTGACCCCTCAGCTGTAGCGCTGTACGACCCCGTCGGCGACGAGGTCGAAGAGTCGGCGGCGCTCGGCGCCGAGCCCGGCGAGCCGGCGCTTGCCTTCGGCGACCATCTCCAGCGCCCGCGAGCGGACCTGGCGCAGCGCCCCGGTCGCCTCGATCCGCTCGCAGAGCGACTCGGCCGCGGCGGGGTCCAGCGAGCGCAGATCCGTCTCGCGGATCCCCGCGTCGCGCTCCGCGGCGAGGATCAGCGGCAGGGTGACCGTGCCGTCGAGCAGGTCGGTGCCGCGCGCCTTGCCGGTGCGCTCGGGGGGCCCGGAGACGTCCAGCACATCATCGAGCAGCTGGAAGGCGAGCCCGATCGAGGCGCCGAAGGCGCCCAGCGACTCGTCGTCCTGACCGAGCAGGCAGGCGCACTCGAACAGCGCCGCGGTCTTCAGCCGGCAGCGCTCCAGGTAGCGCTGCTCGCCGATCGAGCTGTCGTAGGCGTCCTGCCGCTGCGCCAGCTCGCCGCGGGCGAGGGCGACCGAGGCGGCGGAGAGCAGCTCGATCGAGCGCAGGTCGCCGGCTGCGGCGAGCAGGGCGAAGGCACGCGAGAAGAGCAGGTCACCGGTCGCGGTCGCCCGCTCGCGTCCCGCGGTCGCCGCGACGGTCGGCCGGCCGCGGCGCAGCGGCGCCGCGTCGAGCACATCGTCATGGACCAGGGTCGCCATGTGGATCAGCTCGATCGCAGCCGCCGCCCGCACCACCCCGTCATCGGCGCCTTCGCCGGCGCAGAGCAGCACCAGCATCGGCCGCAGGCGCTTGCCGCCGGCCTCGAGCGTCATCGCCGCATCGGCCGCCAGCGCCTCGCCGTGGCCGCCTCCCTGCTCGCGCAGCGTCTCCTCCACCTCCCCGAGGCGTGCCGGGAGCCAGCGACTGGAGGCGTCGAGCACCGCCGTGACCGGCGGCGGCACGGCGGAGTGGCGGGTCACTCCCGGGTGCCGCTGTGGACGGTGACGATTCCCCCGGCCAGGACCCTGTAGCGGATCTGCTGCAGCCCGGCGGCGTCCATCTTCTCCGCCAGGCCGCGTGGGCCGGGGAACGTGTTCAGCGACTCGGTCAGGTAGCCGTAGGCGTCGGGATTGTCCGACAGCTTGCCGAGAACCGGAGCCAGCCGATCGAACCAGAGCGAGTAGAAGGTCGAGAAAGGCGGCCGGGTCGGCTTGGTGAACTCGAGAATTACGAGATTGCCGCTCGGCTTGAGGACGCGGGCCATCTCGCGGAGGCCTTTGTCCCAGTCGGCGAAGTTCCGCAGGCCGAAACCGACCGTCACCGTGTCGAAGCGGCCGGCGTCGTAGGGCAGGCTGAGCGCGTCGGCCCACTCGAAGCGGACCCGATCGAGACCCTGTCGCTTCGCCTTCTCGCGGGCCAGATCCAACATCGGCTCAGAGAAGTCGCAGCCGATCACGTGGCCGTCGGGCGACATCCGACGGGCCAGCTCGAAGGCCAGGTCGCCGGTCCCGCAGCAGACGTCGAGGATCGAAGCGTCCGACTCCGGCGCCGCAACATCCGCGGCTCGCTCGCGCCAGCGGTGATGCAGGCCGGCGCTCATCAGCGAGTTCAACAGGTCGTACCGGCCCGCCACCCGATCGAACATGCCCTGAACCTGCTGAGAAAAATCGGCGGTTCCCCGCTGCGGCTGCGCCGTGTCCGTCATCGGACCCAGTCTGGCAACTTAGTCGAGCGAGGAGAGGAAATCTGCCAGCTCGTTGAGCTTTTTCGGCGGCAGGTTGCGGAACGACGGCATGATCCCCGGTCCGATCTTGACCGAGCGGACGATCGCCGCCCGCGGGATGCGCTGGGCGATGTGCGTCAGCTCCGGGCCCGGCCCGTTGTTGCCGTTCTCGCCCAGCTTGTGGCAGGCCAGGCAGCCGGATCCGGCGACCACCTCCTTGCCGGCCTCGTACTGGGGCGCAACCTCCATGTCGATCTGCGTCGGCGAGCCGGCGACCGCGCCCGCGTAGGTCAGATAGGCCATCGCGACGATCGTCAGCAGGCCGGCCGTCGTGGCGATCGGCCGGCGAGCGGGGTTGCGCTCCGGGCCGCGGTCGTAGAACGGCAGCAGGAGCAGCAGCACCATGCAGATCGTCGGGATGCCGATCGTCGCGATCGGGACCAGCTCCGGCGGTTTGAGCACGCGCAGAAGCTCGAAGAGGAAGAAGAAGTACCACTCGGGGCGGGGCACGTAGGTGGTCGACGTCGGGTCGGCCTTCGGCCCCTGCTCGGCGCCGAAGATGATCGACATCGCGACGATCACGCCGACGACGAGCAGCGCCATCGCCGAGTCCTTGAGCACCGCGTAGGGGAAGAAGGGCTTGCCCTTCTTCTTCAGCAGCTCGTACTCCTCGAGGTATGCCTGTTTGTCGAAAGCCTTCATGACCTCGGCCCCGCGCCGTTGCCGTTGCCCTCGACGCCCGCTTCGAGCGGCGCGACCGGTTCGGCGTTCTTCGGCTTCTTCGCGTGTACCCAGGGGGGCGCCGTGGTGCCGAGCTTGACGACCAGATACATGTGGGCGCCGATCAGGGCGATGATCGCCCCCGGCACGAGCAGCATGTGGATCGCGTAGAAGCGCGACAGCGTCGTCGCGCCGAGCTCCGGCCCGGCGCGCAGGAAGTCGCTCAGGTAGGGGCCGACGACGGGCCCGGTGCCGTTGATGTTGATGCCGACGACCGAGGCCCAGAAGGAACGCTGGTCGAAGGGCAGCAGGTAGCCGGTGAAGGCCATCGTCATCGTCAGGATCAGCAGCACGACGCCGATCACCCAGTTGAGCTCGCGCGGGTACTTGTAAGCGCCGAAGAAGAAGGTCCGCCCCATGTGCAGGAAGACCAGGATCACCATCACGCTCGATCCCCACTTGTGCATGCCATGCACGAACTGGCCGAGGAAGACGTCGTTGTTGATGTGGGAGATCGAGGCGTAGGCCTGGGTGGTCGACGGCGTGTAGAACATCGCCAGGAAGACGCCGGTCGTCGCCTGCACGATGAAGGCGAAGAGCGTCGCCGAGCCGAGCGTGTAGAACCAGTTGGTGCCCTTCGGGACCTTGCGGAAGAGCATCCCGGTGAGGAAGCCGCTGGCGGCGGTGCGCTGGTCGACCCAGGCGAGGACGTCGGAGGGCGCTTCCTTCGCCCGCTCGCCGAGTCGCGCCGCGTCGGAGGGTCGCTCCGGCGGCGCCGTCTTCAGGTCGGCCGGAGCCGGGGCCGTGGCGCCGTTGCCCTCGCCGGGCTTGGCCGGTTTGCGCAGCGGAGCGGGTATCAGCGAGTCGAGTTTCATCTAGCTAGCCGCCGCTCGGCGGTGGGAAGGTGGACGGACGGGGCGGGTAGAGATATTCCCAGACGCCGCCGGTGAACTCGCCGGGGTCGCGGGCCCGCACCGGTTCGAGCTGCGAGGTGACGCTGTAGCGCGGGCCGAGCTCGACCTGTCCGTTGCGGACGCGGGCCTGGAACTGGTCGAGCGGGCGCACCGGGGGGCCGCCGATCCGCTTGCCCTGGAAGTCGTAGACGCCGCCGTGGCAGGGGCAGATGAAGTTGCCCGCCGCCTCGACGAAGCGCACCGGGCAGCCGAGGTGGGCGCAGCGGTTGGAGACGGCGACGATCTCGCCCGGCTTTTCGCCGAGCTGCTTGGAGCTCTTGCGCACGTAGGCGGTGACCTTGCCGGCGTCGCCGATGCCGACGGTTTCGGTGAAGACGACCTGGCGGTAGGTGTCCTCGACGAAGTCGCCGACCGGGCCGACCGCCTCCCAGCGCTCTTTGCCGCGGTGGAAGATCGGCGCGACGGCAAAGCCGACAGCGGGCAGGACGATCGCCGCGCCGGCGATCCCGCCGAGCCCCTGCGCCGCGACCGTGAAGGCCCGGCGGCGGGTCATCGACTCGCCCTCGAAGTAGCCGGGCGGGTCGGGCTGTAGCCGCTCCGCCGGGCTCGCGCCCTCGGTCCCGTTTCGCTTGTCCGCTTCGTCAGCCATCTACGCGTCGTGCAACGGCCGGGGAGTTTATTGGCTCGGCGGCGACCGCGAAGTCGTGGGCTCGCGGCGGCCCTGGAACCTGGCCGTTTGCGTACAAGGAGTTAACCGGCGGGACCGCAGCCGTCCACGGGCTGGTATAAGCACTCTGCGTGTTTACTCGCCGAGGGGAGGAAAGGCGGTGGCCGCTCTCATTGCGGCATCCTAAGGCCGTGCTCGTGGCCGCCCTCGTCGCGATCGTCGTGCTCGGCATCGTCGGTCAGGGAGTCGAGGACCAGCTGCGGCCCACCTCGCTCAACGTCCCCGGCACCGACTCGGGGCGCGCCGGTGATCTGGTCCACCGCTACTTCGGCGACACCGCGCCGTTCGCGATCCTCCTCCAGGGCCCGGCGCGAGACCTGGACCGCCAGGGCCCGGCGCTGATCCGCAAGCTGCGCACCGACCCGGATGTGACCACCGTCTCGCCCTGGGACAAGGGCAGCGTCGGCAACCTGCGGCCGAGCCCGCGCAAGGCGCTGATCCTGGTCGACTTCCACACCAGCGCCGACGAAGCGGTGAAAACGACGGTCCCCTATCTCGACCGCACGCTGGAAGAGCAGATCAAGCCGCCGGTGAGCGCCGCCGAGACCGGCTACGCGAGCCTCTCGCGGGCGCTGATCGACGAGGCCGTCCACTCGACCGACATGGCCGAGCTGATCGCGATCCCCTTCCTGCTGCTGGTCCTGCTGCTGGTCTTCCGCTCGCCGATCGCGGCGGCGATCCCGCTCGCCTTCGGCGGGGTCGCGGTGATCACCTCGCGGGGCGTGCTGGCGATCGCCGCCCACTGGGTCGCGATCGACGGCTTCGCGCTCACGGTCTGCTCGATGATGGGCCTGGCGCTCGGCGTCGACTACGCCCTGCTGATGGTCTCGCGCTTCCGCGAGGAGCTCGACGCCGGCTCCAGTCCGGCGGAGGCGGCGCGGATGACCCGCCGCACCGCCGGGCGCACGACCGCCTTCGCCGGCTCGACCCTCTTCCTGGCGATGCTGGTGACGCTGTTCGTGATGCCGGGCAACCTGCTGCTCTCGCTGGCGGGCACGGCGATCATCGTCACCGCGATCAGCGTCCTCGTCGCCGCCCTGATCGGCCCGGCGCTGCTCGTCCTCACCGGCCACAACGTCAACCGCTGGCGGATCGGCGGCAACGGCGGCGGCGAAGGCGTGATGGCGCTGGTCCGCGGGGCGCTCAGCCGGCCGCTGCTCGCGGCGATCCTGATCGGCGTCGTCGTCCTCCTCCTGGCGGCGCCGGTGCTGGCGCTGAAAACGGGGCCGCCCAGCGCCCAGCAGCTGCCGACCTCCAACCAGGCGCGCAAGGAAGCCGAGCTGATCGCCGGCGCGATCGGCCCCGGCTGGGAAGCGCCCTTCGTCCTCGTCGCCGTCTCCAACAAGGGGCCGATCACCGAACGGCAGAGCCTCGCGGCGCTGACCCGCTGGCAGCACCGGATCGCCGCCGACCCCGGCGTGCAGGCCGTGATCGGTCCCGCCCAGATTCGCAAGCAGGTCAAACCGCTGCAGAAGACGGGCAACGACCTGCTCGCCGGACGGGGCGAAGCCGACCCCGAACAGCTGACGACGCTGGGCGAAAAACTCGGCGTCGCCACCAACGGGGTGCGCAAGCTGCGCTCGGGGATCTCGAGGGCGAGCTACGGCGCCGGCCTGCTCGCCAACGGCACCGGCCAGGCGGGCGACGGGGCCGAACAGCTCGAAGGCGGGATCTCCAAGCTGGCGTCCGGGGCTTCCAAGGCGGTGGACGCGCTCGGCAGGCTTGCCGCGGGATCGGGGAAGCTCGCCGAAGGGCAGCGGACCGCCGAGGTCGGGGCCTACTCGGTGCAGAGCGGCTCTGAAAGCGTGCTCAACACGGTCAAGGACCGTGGCCTGGAGACCGCGCGGTCGCTGCGGGCGGAACTGAAGAAGAAGGCCGCCGCCGACCCCGGCCTGCAACCGCAGCTGCGCGAAGCCGAACACCTGGTCGAAGCGATGGCGATCGCCCGCAACGACGCACAGCGGCTGAGCGGCGAAGCGGAGCGGCTGCACAACGGGCAGGAAAAGCTGGTCGGCGGCACCGACAAACTGCACAATGGGGCGCAGAAGCTCGCCGACGCGACCGGCCAGCTGCCGCCCGCGCTGGGCAAGCTCGAAGGCGGCGCCTCACAGCTGGTCGACGGCCTGGGCCAGCTGAGCGGCGGCGCCGACACGCTCGAAGCGAAGCTCGCCGAAGGATTCCACCGCTCCCATCCCCTGCAGACCAACCTGCACAAGGGGCACGTGGAAGTCTCGGTCAGCGCGAAGAAGGTGAACCGCAAGGTAGACCGCCTGCGGCGCAACTCCCCGGGAATCTTCAACTCCGGCTACTTCGTCCTCTCGACGCTCGACGGCGCGCATGAACGCGAACGCAAACGCGTCTCCGGGATCGTCGACCTCGAAAACGGCCAGGCGGCGCAGATGATCGTGATCCCCCGCTACACTTTCAACACGCCCGGGTCGACCGCGCTCAACGACCGGCTGAAGCGCGACGCCGGCGCGCTCGCGACGGCGACCGGAGCCACCACCGGCGTCACCGGCGCGGCGGCCGAACTGATCGACTACACCAACGTGATCTCCGAACGGATCCCGGTGATGATCGCCGTGATCACGCTCGCCACCTTCCTGATCCTCGTCGTGATCCTGCGGGCGATCCTGCTCGCGGCGATCGCGGTGATGCTGAACCTGGTCACGGTGGCGGTCGCCTTCGGCGTGCTGACGCTGCTGTTCGATGTGCCCGCGGGGTGGCCGCTCGGCGGCCATGCCTATGTCGACGCGATCGGCGCTGCGGGGATCTTCGGGATCATCTTCGGCCTCTCGATCGACTACGCGGTCTTCCTGCTGATGCGGATGCGCGAGCATCACGAGAACAACTCCTCGAACAAAGAGGCGATCGTCTTCGGGCTGGAGAAGACGGCGCGGGTGATCACCGGCGCGGCGGCGATCATGATGGCCGTCTTCGTCGCCTTCGCGGGGGCCGACATCGCGACGGTCAGCCAGCTCGGAACCGGCCTCGCCGTCGCCGTCCTGCTCGACGCGACCGTCGTGCGCATCGTCCTCCTGCCGGCGCTGATGCTGCTGCTGGGCGATCGGGTCTGGTGGCTGCCCCGTCCGCTGGAGAAAATCCTGCCCGAGATCGATCTTCACGGCTCTCGCGCGGGTTAGTACGCATACAGGGCATAGGAACTCGTGTATTTTTGATACCAGGGTTGAGAACAGGGGATCGGCTGGGGGCTCTGTGCCGTCACCGGGCCAACCAGAGCAAACAGGAGGATCGAATCAAGTGGGAAGCTCAGTGAAGAAGATGCCGCTGCCGTTGCTCGGCCTCGCTCTAGTCGTGGCGCTGCTCGCAGCCGTCCCTGTCGCGCTGGCCGCGGAAGGCGAAGCGGAACTCACCCGAGCGGAATACATCGCCAGGGTCGAACCGATCTGCGCCGCGAACACGAAGTCGAACTCGAAGATCCTCAAGGGGGTCAAAAATCAGGTCAAGAAGGGCAAGCTGAAGCCCGCCGGCAAGCGCTTCATCCGCGCCTCCGGCGTGCTCCACCGGTCGACCGGGCAGATCGCCAGGGTGCCGCAGCCGGCGGCCGACTCGGCCAAGCTCGGCAAGTGGATCGGCTACCTGAAGAACGAGGGGACGTTCCTGCGGCTGATCGGCAAGTCGCTCAAGTCCGGCAACAAGTACAAGGCGCAGAAGTTGGCGGTGAAGCTGAACAAGAACAACAACCAGGCCAACAACACGGTGATCAGCTTCGGCTTCAAGGAATGCCGGATCGACTCCTCGAGGTTCATCTAGGTTGCGGCGCGCGGG